>CAIRSA010000451.1 GCA_903881085.1 uncultured Acidobacteriia bacterium | reverse complement strand
CGGCTCGTACATTTGCTCCACGCTGCTTTCAGACCCCGCCTCGCGACGACGCCCTTGCGCTTCGCTATGACTTCACCTCCATCAGGTTGTCAAAAGGACTTACACCTTCGAGCTGTCGAACATGCTCGGCACACAATGGAAACCGCTCCACCCATTAGGATGGAGCGGCGCAAAATTCGAAAGTTATCTTACCAGCGGCGGTAATTATCGCGATACAGATCATCACGGTCATGCCGCACGTCGCGAACCCGCGCATTCAAAGCCCGTTGATCGCGCGCCAGATCTTCTGCATCGCGGGCCGCCTGACGGCGGCGTCCAGCGCGGATGTCGTCGTTAAGGCGGCAACGGTCGCGCTCGATATCTGCGCGCAGGCGGTTGATCGCCACTTCATCGCGACGGATGTCCTGGCGGTCATTGTAACGATCGCCGGCCATCGCCGTACCGCCAGTCAAAAGCGCCGTCGCCAGCGCCATCCCCACCGTGACTACTCTAAAATTCTTCATTGCCGTTCTCCTTTTCCGAAGGCCTTTTTTGCTGCCTTCTGAATGAACGAACCCAGCACACAACGCGGTGTCGCGCACTATGAATGAAGTTTCACATTAACGAATTTCATCAAAAGCAAGTCGGTACCGCTCCCTCGAAGCGTGTGAAAAGTTAGAATTTGGACATGCGGCTCGCTTGTCCTACCCATGGAAGCGCAACGTTATCAAGCGAGCGCATTTTTTCATAACTTACGAGGGAGCGGGTTTTCGCCGAACCTGGAACGCCCACTCACACGCGGTGCGTGTCGGCGCGCCAGTTCTTCACCGCCATCTTGATATCTTTGTTCGACAGTTTCTCATCCGCAGCGCGCTTGGCCAAGGCAAGAAACTCCGCATCGGAAGCAAAACGCAAGCCGATAATCTGGCTGATGGTCAGACGCGAATCCAGCAACTTCCCGGTCATCGCAAAGTGGCGCAGATTCTCTTCCGCGCGAATCGCCCGGTCCTGAGCCTTAATGGCAAAGTTGCGCGCAAAAAAAGCCACCAGAAACGTGCACACCGTGAGCACGAAAATAAGTGCTGCGTTGTAAAGCCGCTCATGATCGCCGACCGACTTGTAGAGATTGACGGTCGCGCCAATCACGGTCAACATTAGCACGATGCCGGTGCCAACAAAAACCGGCACTACCTGTGTATGATTCGAATAATTTTGTTCAGCCACAATCGCTCCTGTGCGGAATACCGCTCTTCGATTGTAGCGTTTGCAGGCCGTTACTTAGTAATCTTCAAATTCGCGAAATGCGCCATCGTACCTGGGCCAATCCACAATCCGATCGCGCCCCGGGCCTCGCCGTGCTTCAAGTCGTTAACCAGCAATGATGACTGCGAGACGCCATTCACAAAGAGCTTCGCCTTGACGCCAGAAACCTCAATCCGCACCTTGGTCCACTCGCCTGGCACAAGATCGGCATAGCTTTCGTACATTTCCGGAAATTCCTTGCGCAATTTCTGCCACGGAAAGCCGGGAAAGGAAATATATTGCAGCGAATGATTCCGCCGCACCTGATCGTCGGCCCGGCCATTGGTCGGCCGCAGATAAAAGCATTCGAATTTTGACAGATCGGCCGCAACGTGGAAGGCAATCCCGGTGAATCCACGCGCGCCAGCCACGTTTCCAACACCTGGTTCACCCGCCAACTCTACTTCGATCACACCGTCTTTGAAATCCGTAGCCGTAAGCACCACCAGGCGGTCCTCATTCGCCGCCTGCGCATCGGCCACGGAATCCGTCACCCGAAGCGCCTGTTTGCCCTTGTACATCACGGGTTCGGCCTTTACTTTGTTCACGTTCATTCCCTGTAGGGAACTGAGCGGGACGGGCTGCGCCGATGCCACCATCGGCACCATAAGCAGAATTGACAGTCTGAAAAGCATCATACAGAAGCATTGTAGAACAATCTCAAACTGTTTTTGGATTCCCGCAACCATTTCGTACCTGGTTTTCCGCATATAGAGAGTAGGGAGCAACTCGTCTGCATGCAGCCGGAACGCTGGAGCCGTATTCAAGATCTCTTCGCCGCATGCGTCGAATTGCCCAGCCACGAACAGAAGCCATTCCTGGAAAGAGAATGCGGCGCCGACGACGACCTGCGCAGCGAAGTGGAGTCCCTGCTCGAATTCGATAGCGTCCAGGCCGACACGCTCAGCCTGGGCATTCTAGAGGTGGCGCAATCGCTGCTTCGCTCAGAATCGCTGACCGGAAATCGCATCGGTCCCTACATCGTTGTAAGGGAATTGGGCGCAAGGGGAATGGGTGAGGTTTATCTGGCCGCCCGCGCCGATGACCAGTACCAGGAACTGGTCGCCATCAAGGTAGTGAAACCGGGCTTGAACACTCATTCAGTAATCGAATCGTTCCGCCACGAACGGCAGATTCTGGCAAAGCTCGACCACCCCTACGTCGCCCGCCTGCTGGATGGCGGCACAACCTCCACCGGGGTGCCTTATTTTGTGATGGAATACGTCAAGGGAATGCCCATCGTCAAGTACGCGGCCGCTGAAAACCTGAATGTGGAGCAGCGCTGCCAGCTCTTCCTCAAAGTCTGCGAAGCGGTCGCCTACGCTCATCGCAACCTCGTGGACCACCGCGACCTTAAGCCCAACAACATACTGGTCACAGCGCACGGCACACCGAAACTGCTCGACTTCGGCCTCGCCAAGGTGCTCAACCCGCAGTCCAGCGGCGGATATCCAAGCACGGCCATGGACGTTTACTCGCTGGGCGCCATCTTTTACGAGCTTTTGGCAGGCGTGAAGCCGCACCAGCCTTTGCGTCCCAGCACTTACGCCCCGAACCTGCCCGCAGACCTGGATAACATCGTGCTCATGTCCATGCGCAAGGAAACGGCCCACCGCTATCTCTCAGTGGAACTGCTCGCCGCGGACATTCAACGCCACCTGGATGGGCTGCCAGTTCAGGCGCGGGAAGGCACGATTCGCAACCGCCAGGAAGATCCACTCAAGGATTCACACAACTGAAATTCGCCGCCTCGTCAATGCTTCCGCTGCCTTTGTACCTGGATACTTGCGGATACGAGCACAGAGGCCTGGTGCGTACGACCTTCCCCTGCTCAACCCGCCCCGACTCAATCCGCACCGGCGCGGCCCCCGCCTCCACCCATTTCACCAGCGGAACCGCCATGTCGAACTGATTTGTCCCCACGCCCCCGCTGCAATGGTACATGCCCGGAACCATGAACAGCCGCGCAAACTCGTCCGTCGAAGCACCCATCGTTTGTTGCACCTGCTCGTAATATTCCACTCCCATGCGGGCGTTCAACTGCGGATCGGCCCAGCCGTAATACAGCAGCAGCTTTCCGCCATGCCGTTTGAACGCCGAAAGATCGGAATCGTTGGCGTCCATGATGTTGTGCAGGTCCTCCAGCCGCTGCGGATCCTTATCGATATCGAACTGCTTGAAGGCTGTCGCCGGATCCGCATCGTAGTGGCCGCCTTTCGCCATCGGCGCGATGAAGTGCAGAAACTGCGACCCGTAGAACGACCACGCGCTGGAACCGCTGGCGTTCGGCACCTCCTGCCCAACCCAGCCGCCCTCCGCGCCCAAGGGCCAACCTGGAAAGAACCGCTTCCCCTGGCTCATCACATCGCCATAAATCAGTTCCGCGGACCGGATCTGATCGGCCGTAAAGCAGTCCGCCTTGTCCGCCCCGGCGGCGCATTTCGGCAGATTCACCGACGGCTTAAAATCGCAACGCCGCGGATCATCAATCAACCCGTCCTTCAAGCCGTCCTTCGCATCGCAGTAATCGTAAACCAGTTTCGCCAGCAGCCCCGCCTTTGCCGCCGGAAAAGGATTTTCATTCTGCCCCTTCATCCAATACGCCCGCGCCATGTGCGTGCCGGTCTGGAAAAGCGCCGGAGCGCCGGCCACGATGCCATCGAAGTCGTTGGGGAACCGCTGCGCCAGCGTCAAGCCCTGGCGCCCACCCTGCGAGCAGCCTTCGTAATACGATTTCGCCGGCCCCGCGCCATAGTAAACTTTCGCCAGCATCTTCGCCGTCTCCGCTGTTAGATGCAGCGAGCGGAATCCAAAATCGAGCAGCTTCTGACGATTCAGCGCAAAGCTCGCCCCCGCATCCACCGCCGCTGAATGCCCGGTATCGGTAGCCGCCGTAACGAAACCGGCTTTCAAGCCCCGGCCGCGCGTCGCTACCCGGCCCGCCGATTCGAAGGACTCGCCGGCCCAACCGCCATTGCCAAACATATAGAGCCGCCCATTCCAGGCAGTGGGCAAGTTGACTTCAATATTCAGTTCCGGCTGAATAAACAGGCTCACCCGGCAATGCTCCGGCACGGCCTCCGTTGCGCCCACTATGCTCGCCCGCACCACCGAAATCTCGTAGTTAGTCAGGCTACGCAGTTCGCTGCACGGCTTGGCGGGTTTGCCCGTCTTCTGCGGCGCCGGCAAGCCGCTGAATTTCACTACGCCGGGCGCTTGTGCGCAGACCAATGCCGCACTGAACGATGCTAGAAGAAGGAATCTCATAATCTTTACGCTTGCCAGTCTACCACGCACCCTATCGCGAGCAGCAACCTCCGCCGATAAAGAAATAAGGGAATGTCCTGGTATCGTCTATACTTTTGCCTGATTGTTGCAGCCTCCGCCAGCCAGGCAGCTGCAATCCGTCAGAGTGCCGTCAGCCAAACCGCCGACGAACAAACCTGCAAAGCAGGTCCGCCTGCCACCGTATTCCAGCCCAGCGACCATCAGGCCTTCTTCTGGTTTGTCGCCGAACAAACCCGCGCCACGGATCGACTCACCGTGGAATGGCTAGATCCGCAGGGGAAAGCCGCGCTTTCGATTCCCTACCCCGAACTCCCTTCGGCCCCCCGGCTCTGTTTTCTCACCCAGATGCCCATCGCCGGATTTGACGCCGCATCCATGCCCGGCCGCTGGAAGGTACGCGTCTCGGTTAACCAGGCGGTAATCATCGAAAGGGAGTTCAACATCGCTGCCGATCCGAACGCTGGACGACTGCATGTATCGAAAGTCTCGCATCTGCCGCTCGGGAATGACACCATGGAACTCACGCTCGATGGCGGCGGTTTCGACGGAGAAACATCGGTGTACGTAGCCCAATACACGGAATCAGGCGGCTGGAAATACCTCTCTTCGGCGCACCCGGCAGGTATCCGCAATGACCGTATCGTAATGCCGCATAAGCAGCTACCGCCTGGAGAATACATGGTGATGGTGCGCGACTCCACCGGCGCACTGGCCCAGCCTGCGCGCTTGCTGATCGCAACCCAAACCGGCTACAAGCTACCCTTTGCCGCCGGCAAGCCATGGCAACTCAGCCAGGGCCCCTACGGTGGATTCTCGCACTTCAACCGGACCTCGCAGGCCTTCGACATCGCTCCCTACACAGACCGCTGTGTGGTCGCCATGAGCGGCGGCATCGTCCACACCTTCGACCTAGGCATGCGCCAGAACCTGCAAACGCGCACCTTCGGCAACTACATCACCATTCAGCACGACAATGGCGAATTCAGCCACTATGCGCACCTGCAATCGGGCACGTTCCGCGTCAAAACCGGCCAGAGGGTGGAACAGGGCCAGGCTTTGGCCATAGCGGGCACCAGCGGCTATTCGTTCGGAACACACGTCCACGTGCAGGTCACCAAGGCATTTCCCATCTATTCGCCAAGCATCCCGTTTCAGTTTGAAGATATGAAGGGACGGCCGGTGCGCGGCTCCATCGTCTCGGCCAACACCTCGCCGCAGTGCGATTGCAGCAAGTCAGCCCCCTCGCTCGCCGGGCAACAGCCCTCTTCAAAACAATGGACCGCGAAAGTGGCTCCGGCGCAATGGTGGACAGATCTGGTGGAAGTCAAAAGAGGCGTGGCTACTCTTGACGTGAAACTGAGCTGGAAGGCCCCCGAAGCCGATCTTGATCTGCATTTAATGAGCCCCAGCGGAAAACACTATGGTTGGTACGGCATCACCAACGGCTATTCAGGATCAGGGGTCAATCCGGAATCGTTCCATGTACCGGCTCCCGAAACCGGCATCTGGCGCGTCTCCGTGCAGGCGTCAAAGGGAGTTGGTGAAATAGAATTCAGTGTGGATGCGGTCTACTTGCTCTCACCCAACCTGACTTCTACTCCCTCGCGAATCTCGTCGCTAGGATTGACCACCAGCTTCTCATCGCCGCGCAATCCTTGAGAGACCTCCAGTTCGCGGCCCAGATCGCGGCTCACGGTCAGCTTCTGTAAGCGTATTTTACGATCGGCGCCGACAACCGCAACGAAGGTTCCATCGGGGCGGGCCAACGCCGTATCCGCGGGAACCACCCAGGTCGTTATCGGATTGGGAACTTTCAAATGAACATTGCCGTACATGCCAGGCAGGATGGTCCAATCCTTATTCTCGATACGCACCTCCGTGCGTAGGGTACGGGCGGCCGGATCGATGGAGCTGGCCGTGCGCACTACCGTACCGTGGAAGACACGATCGGGGAACTCCGTCATCGTCAAATCCGCGCCCATGCCAACCTGAATGGATGGGGAATAAGTTTGAGGAACGGCAACGAATACTCGCAGCACACGAGGGTCGGAGATGCGGTAGAGACCGGGACCGGTATTGGCCGCGGCAGTCCCGCTTACCAGATTGCCGATGCCGCAGTTGCGTTGTGTGATCACTCCGTTGAAGGGAGCCACCACTTTCTTATACTGGGTTTGAAACAGCAATCGCTCGATATCGGAATTGACCGCCTTCTTGCCTTCTTCAGCCGATTCCACGTTCGCCTGCGCGGATGCTGCCGCAGCTGCCGCCACGTCATAGGCCGCCTGTTTATCGTCCAATTCCTGCTGCGCCGAAATGCCCTGTTGCACCAGTTTCTTGGTGCGGGTCAATACCACTTCCGCCAATTTCAAATTCGCCTTGGCCTGCACCAGGGCCGCCATGGTCGCGCCGCTGGCAGCCTTGAACTGGTTATACCGGTGACGGTTCTGCCGCAGTTGTTCGTCCATGTCGGGCGTGTCCACATCGATCAGCGTTTGCCCTTCCTTCACGCGGTCCCCGATATCAACGTAGATCTTCGTGATATAGCCTTCCGCGCGAGCGTAGATGGCCGTCTCAAGCACCGCTGAAATGGCACTCGGCAGTATCAATTCCGTCGTCGCAGGCGCACGCGTCACCCCGGTCACGCTTACCACCGGCTCGCGCTCCGCCTCAATCTTCGACGCCGCGAACAACCGGTTCTGACGCTCTTTCCACGGCTTGTATCCCGTCCACGACAACCCGGCCAGAGCCAGCAGTAACACCACCGCCATCACATAATGGCGTTTGCTGGTGCGGACTTCAGAAAGAACCTGCCTATGTTTTTCCATGTTAGGGCTTATCCATGCTCCAGAGGGTCTACCAATACCGGATCCTTGCGCCTCAAGACGCTATAGATCACCGGCACGAAGAATAAAGTCGCGAACGTCGCCATGATCAGCCCCCCAATCACCGCGCGCCCGAGCGGCGCATTCTGCTCGCCGCCCTCACCCAACCCAAGAGAGATCGGCAACATGCCGATCAACATCGCCAACGCAGTCATCACCACCGGCCGCAAACGCGTGTATCCTGCCGTCAACGCCGCTTCCACCGCACTAAAACCGTCGCGCCGCTGATCGTTGGCAAACGTGACCAGAAGAATACTGTTCGCCGTCGCGACGCCGATCGCCATGATCGATCCCATCAACGAGGGCACACTCAACGTGGTGCCGGTAATAAACAGCATCCACAAAATCCCGGTGAACAGGCCAGGCAGCGCCATCAGGATGATGAATGGATCCAGCCACGACTGGAAGTTCACCACCATCAGCAAGTACACCAGCAGAATCGCAAACAGAATGCCAAAACCCAGCCGCGTGAACGAACTGCGCATCGTCTCCGATTGACCGCGCATCGTGATCGTCATCCCCGGAGGCAGCTTCGGCGTAAACTCATCCACAATTGCATGTACGTCCGTGGAAACGCCCCCAAGATCGCGATCATACACGTTCGAATAGATGTCGAATACAGGCTGCACGTTGTAGTGATTCACCACCGCAGGCGAGTAGCTGCGGCTGAACTGGGCCAGATTTCCGAGCATCTGCGTCGCCGCGCCAGGAGTCGAACCGGTCAGTGGCGTGCGCGAAATCTCGTCCATAGTGCTGACCCGCGCCTGCGGCGTCTGCATCGAAACGGCATAGCTCACACCGTTCACGGGACTCAACCAATAGGTTGGCGTCACCTGCGACGTTCCGCTCAGAGACATCAACATGCTGTTGGCTACGTCTTTTTGCGTCAGCCCCGTTTCCATCGCCCGCTCGCGGTCCACCTTCACCTTGATGTCCGGCGAATTCACCACTTGATGCAGATGAACGTCTACAGCACCCGGCACTTTGCGCATGCGTGTCTCCAGTTGCTTGGCAAACGCGTACGCCTTCTTCTCATCGCGGCTGCTGATCTGCACGTCGATCGGCGCGGGCAATCCGAAGTTCAAAATCTGGTTGGTCATGTCCGCCGGCTGGAAGAACACTTCCAGGTTCGGATACTTCTTCGCCAGCGTTTCTCGAATGATAGCGGCGTACTCGCTGGCGCGCTTGGAATGCTCTTTCTTCAGCGCGATCATCAGCTCGCCGTCGGCCGAGGAAAGCGTCGCCGAATCGCTGAACGCCAGGTTGATGCTGATTCCGGGCAGGCCGATGTTATCCAGAATCGTGTCCATTTCTTCGCGCGGAATGATCTGCCGGATCGTGTCTTCCACCTTCGCAAACCATTGCTCGGTCTCTTCGATGCGCGTTCCGGCCGGGGCGCGCACATGAAGGCGCAACAAGCCGGCATCCACGTCAGGGAAGAAATCCTGCCCAACGAACTGCAACAAAACACCTGAAGCCGCTGTAAAAACCAGGAACACCGCCACCACTGTCAGCCGGTGGTTCAACGCCCATGCCAGCCAGTGCGAATAGATGTCGCGGAACTTTTCAAACTGGTGATGAAACGCGAGGTGAACTTTCCAGATCGGCCCGCCACCCTTCGCTTCCAGCCCCTGCTCCAACTCGCGATAGCGCTCGGATTCGGCCGGCAGCATATACCGCGCCAACGTCGGCACCAAGGTGCGCGAGAGCAGATAGGACGCCATCATGGCAAACACCACTGACAGCGCCAGCGGAGTAAACAGATACTTCGCTGTGCCGGTCAAAAACACAACCGTTACAAACACGATGCAGATGGACAGCGTGGAAACAAAGGTCGGCACCGCAATCTGCTGCGCGCCGTCCAGAATCGATGGGATGATCGGCTTGCCCATTCCCAGATTTCGGTGGATATTTTCCAGCTCCACCGTTGCATCGTCCACCAGAATGCCTACTGCAAGTGCCATGCCGCCCAGCGTCATCACATTGATCGATTGCCCGCACAATGCAAGCAACGCCGCCGACGTCAAAATCGAAAGCGGAATCGAAATGCAAACCATCACAGTGCTGCGCCAACTGCCCAGGAACAGCAGAATCATTAATGCGGTAAGAAATGCCGCAAGCAGCGCTTCGTGCAGCACGTTGCTGATCGCGTCGCGCACAAAAACCGATTGATCGAAAAGCTTATCGACCACCAGTTCCTTCGGCAGACCCGCCATAATTTTTACAAGCTGCGTCTTAACACGCGCAATGATATCCAGCGTGGAAACCGGGCCACTCTTCAGCACCGTTATCAGCGCGCCGCGACTGCCATCGTGCCTTACAATATTGCTCTGCACACTGTACCCGTCGCGCACGCTGGCAACATCCCGAACCCGGATCACCGATTCACCCGACATCTTCACCGGCATATCGCCGAACGCTTCCACCGCTTCAGGACTTGAATTCAACCGCACGTTGTACTCGTGCAATCCGAGCTTCGCCGTACCCGCCGGAAGAATCAGATTCTGCGAACCGATCGCCGCACTCAAATCCGCCGAAGAGATACCGCGCGACAGCATCGCTTCCTGATTCATGTCGATCATGATCTGCCGGATGCGCCCGCCATACGGCGTCGGCATCGCCGCGCCTTGCACGGTTGCCAGCTGTGTGCGGATAAAATTCTGGCTGTAATCGTAGATCTGCTGTTCGCTAAGAGACTTGCTGCTCACGCCCAACTGAATAATCGGCACGCTGGCCGCGTTGTACTTGATGACGAATGGCGGCGTAATGCCGGGCGGCAGAATGCGGATCAGGCTCTGGCTGGCAGCCGTGATCTGCGCCACCGCCAGTTCCACCTTCGCCTCAGGGTGGAAATACACGCGCACAATGCTGTTGCCCTGAACCGATTGCGATTCAATGTGCTCAATATCGTTGACGGACGTGGTGAGGCTGCGTTCGAAACTGGTGACGACGCGTTTGGCAATTTCATCTGGCGAAATTCCGGTGAAACTCCAGATGGCGGAGACAACCGGAATATCGATGACCGGAAAAATATCCACCGGCATCTGCAAGATGCCGAGAACACCCAAAACGCCCATCAACAGAGACATGACGACGAATGTGTAAGGACGGCGAAGGGCAAGCCTGACTATCCACATGAGAGGAAAATACCATTGTACCCGAAATCGGGCGATTAATTAGGGTCAGAGACCTCTGACACCTCTGCCACCGATTATCAAAACCGTCCGCCCCACTCCGTCCGGCGCGCCAAACGAAACGCTTCTTTATGCTTTTTTGACACAATCTGCTGCCGCAAACCGTCCGCAGCGCATAGAGAGAGCTCGATATACCCGGGATTATGCCGCGGATGCCGGATCACTCGCGCCGCAGCCCGCTCCACCGGTTCCCGGCATGCGATTACATAGGAAAACTTTTCGTCCTCATGCCCCAAATCGCCCCCCTTCAACCGCCGGTGCAGCGACGAGCGCTCGACCCTTGCCGCGAAATGGCACCAATCCTTGCCCGCCATGGGACACTCGCCATCATGTGGGCACGGCGCCGCAATGTGAGCCCCCAACCCGATCAACTGCGAGCGCACCTTGCGCACGCAATCAAATCCAGCCATCGTCCCCGGCTCAATCACTACCAGCGCCGAGCGCGCCGCCTCCCATGCCGCCCGCAGCAAGGCTCCGTCGCCAATTTCGCCATAGGAGTACGACATCAACACCACATCGTGATGCGCAAACGGCCCGCCTTTGCGCAGATCCCGCTGTTCCCACTTCGCCGGCCGCACAGCCAGCCCGCGGCCCTCATCCAGCAACCAGCGATCCTGCTCAACCAATGTGAACTCGCGAAACTCCTCCGCCGCCCACAGCGAAGTCCCCGGCCCGGCGCCAAGATCCAGCAAACTGCCCCGGCCTACCGGCTCCGGCAACTCATCCATCACAGCCCGGATCGCCGCACAAGTCGCCGGCATCCGCACGGCCAGATACGCCGCCCGCTCCGCATCGGACCGCAGTTCGGTCCCCTCTCCCTCGCGATACCGCGCGCTCATCCCAACAACCGCCCGCGCCACTTCGCGAAACCCCGCGGCATCCACTCTTCTCTCAATCGCCTCGCGCAATTCGGCAGAAAGCTGCATACAAGTTATAATCGCAGAACCGGACCACGACGTCCCATTACATGCTCTCTTCCTTCGAACAAATCGAATTTCGCGACCGCATTCGTGCAAACGCAAACCTGCAACGGATCTCCACCGCACTCCCGGTCCCGGCCCGCGACTGGTTGCGCGCCTTGCTGGGCGCCTCGCCTGACCCTGACGGCGCGCTCGACGCGTTGGACAGCTTCTGCACGCGCCAACCCGCGGCCTTTCTGCAGCTCACCGCCAACAAAAGCGGCATGCAATCGCTTCTCACCGTCTTTTCCTATAGCCGCTGCCTCTCCGAAGAGATTTTCGAACGGCCCGATTGGCTCACCCCGCTGCTCGCCTCCAACGACCTCTACCGGGCACTCATCGCCGAAGACTACATCGAACGCCTCGAAGCCGTCATCCCTGAAGGCGTCCCCTCGCCGCATTCCCTGGCCCTCTTCCGCCGCCAGCAGATGCTGCGCATCGTCATGCGCGACGCCCGCGGCCTCGCTGAACTCGCCGAATCCACCGAAGAACTCTCCCATCTCGCCGAAGCACTCCTCGAAGTCACCTACCGCCGCTTGCGCGCCGACCTCGTCCAACGCTACGGCACCCCGCGGACCGAGGGCGCCGATTGCGGCTTCTCCATCATCGCCCTGGGCAAGCTCGGCGGCCGCGAACTCAACTACTCCTCCGACATCGATCTGATGTTCGTCTACAGCGGAAACGGCCATACGAACGGCCCACAGGCGATCTCAAACAAAGAGTTCTTCAAGAAGCTCGCCAGCCGGCTCACCGAACTACTATCTACCTACACTCCGGAAGGCCTCTGCTACCGCGTGGACCTGCGCCTGCGCCCCGATGGCCGCCACGGCGAGCTCTGCCTCTCGCTCGAAGGCACGCAGAACTACTACCGCCAGCGCGCCCGCGACTGGGAGCTGCAAATGCTCATCAAGGCTCGCGTCGCGGCCGGCGACAAAGCCCCCGGCCGGGCGCTGCTCGATTTCGCCGAGCCCATGATCTACTCCAGCTCGCTTGATTTTTCTGGCGTCGAAGCCGTCTCCGCCACGCGCGAACGCATCGGCGAAAAACTCGCCAACCGCAAGCCCGCCAGCACAGGCATTGACGTCAAACTCGCCCGCGGCGGCATCCGCGACATCGAATTTCTGGTGCAGTGCCTGCAGCGGCTGCATGGCGGCCGTGAGCGATGGGTGCGTCAAGGCGGAACACTGCTCGCCCTCTTCCGCCTGCGCGACAAGGAACATCTTTCGCCCGCCGAATACGCCAAGCTCGCCGCCGCCTATCAGTTCCTGCGCCACCTGGAACATCGACTGCAATTCAACGAGGACCGCCAGACCCACACCCTGCCGCGCGATCCCGCAGCGCTCCAGATCATCGCCCGGCGCATGCCGCAGACCACCACGCCCGTTGTCACAGCCGAACAATTGATGCGCCAGCTTAACACGCATCTGGAAGAAGTGCAGGAGATCTACGAGCGCGTCATCCACGCCCAGCGCCCCATCTACTACACCATGCTGGCGCCCATCGCCAACGCCCCGGAGTTGGATATGGAATCGAGCCCCGCCGAACCTGCCTCCAGCAATCTGGTGCGCTTCCTCGATTCCAAAGCCCCCGCGCTAGCCGCCCACCTCGCCCGCAAAGGCCTCCGCCGCGGCGCGAAATTCTTCGAACATTTCCTCGAAAAAGTAATCGCCGTGCCAGAATGGCTGCACGCGCTCAATAGCGAACCGCTGCTCGCCGGCTATCTGTTCGATGTCTTCGAACACAGCCCCTATCTTTCCGAACAGCTCATCCGCACTCCCGAACTGCACGCCGAACTTCGCCTGATGGGCACGCCCGTGACGGACTCCGGCGCGTTGATGGATGCCTCCGATCTGCGCCGTTTCTTCCGCCGCGAGATGTTCCGCATTCAGTGTGAAAGCATCTGCCGCCAGGATCAGATTTTTTCCACGCTGCGCCTGACCTCGGAACTGAGTGACGCCGTCATCTCCGCCGCCTACCGCATTGCTGTCGATCAGGAACTCGCGGTGCATGCGCCCACCCATACCGAATACCAGGCCGCTAACCAGATGATGGTCATCGCCCTCGGCCGCCTCGGCGTCTATGAATTCGACCTTGGGTCCGACGCCGACCTCATCTTTGTCCTACCCGAAGCCGATGCTCCCGAATTGGTTTTCTGGACCCGCGTCGCCGAACGTATCATCGATCTGCTCACCGCCTACACTGGCGAGGGCCTCATGTTCGCCATCGATACGCGCCTGCGCCCCAACGGCCGCGAAGGTCCGCTGGTGCAGACGGAAGGCGCCTGTCTCGATTACTTCGCCACCCGCGCCGAAGCCTGGGAGGGCATCAGCTACATGAAGGCCCGCAGCGTGGTCGGCAACCCCGGCCAGGCCGTCCAATTTCTGCACGAGTTACAGGATGTCGATTGGCGCCGCTACGGCCAGAGCGGCCGCTCGCAAAAGGAACTGCGCCGCATGCGCATCCGCCTGGAACGCGAGCAGGGCGCCTTCAATCCGCTCAAAGCCGGCCCCGGCGGTTACTATGACGTGGACTTTGCTTTGATGTATCTGCGTTTGAAAGGCGCGGGCATATTCTTTAACGTGTTGAACACGCCCGAACGCATCAACGTCATCGAACAGATGGGCCACGCCGAACGGTCAGACGCAAACTTCCTGCGCGACGCCGCCACGCTCTACCGCGCCGTCGATCACGGCCTGCGCATCATCAGCGGCCAGGCCGAAGGCACGCTCCCCGCCGCCGCAGCGCAGTTGGAGTTACTCACTGAGTTAGTCCGCCGCTGGACACCAGATCACTTACACGACCAGCCGCTACTAACTGAGATTGCACAGATCCAGCACCGCACCCGCGAGTATTTCAACCGCTTGTTTACTGCGTAGCGCGCATTGAAAACATAGCGCTCGCAAGCGAGCGGGCAGGCGAATCGCCCGCCGCACCCTTCGACACACTGGATGTCCATGG
Source organism: uncultured Acidobacteriia bacterium (assembly GCA_903881085.1). Classification (GTDB taxonomy): domain Bacteria; phylum Acidobacteriota; class Terriglobia; order Bryobacterales; family Bryobacteraceae; genus CAIRSA01. The sequence goes on along the minus strand of CAIRSA010000451.1, from coordinate 18,561 downwards.
GTGGCGCAGGCGATCCGCCTGTGCAATATCAAACTCAAATAACCGCCTAAATGAAAACGATTGGCAGTGGATTGGCAATTCCCCCCTACAAGCCCCGCCCATACTTATTCGCTCCACCCAACCGTTCAAAGTAATCCAACAGAACCCGAGTAACATCCCCAATCGGATTCGGATCGCCCGCCAGGTAAGTGCTATAAACACTAACCACGAATGGCCGCTTCTCCAGAAACACCACCGCCACCTCGCACTTCACCCCATCCAGCCAACCCGGCTTCGACGCCACGCGGATCGCATCGGGCACAACCTCGCGCACGTCGGCCTTCGTCGGCGTCATCACCGCCAGCATCTCACGGCTCGCCTCCGCGTCCACCGCCTTGCCGTGATAAATCATCGCGGCAATCCGCGCCATCTCCAGCGGCGTGGTCACGTTCTCTTCATTGCGAATCGCCGCCGCTATGTCGATCATCCGCCGCCGCAACCGCGTCTGCAGAAACCCCATCTCATCCATCGCCCGATTCACCTTCGCCATGCCCAGCTTTTCAATCAGCTTGTTCGTCGCCGTGTTATCGCTGATCTGAATCATCGCCTCCAGCAACTCGCGCACCGTGATGCGGCCCTTCTCGCGCGCGGCCTTCTCCACAACCGGGCTATCCGGCACAAGCTCAGCCACCGTCACCGGCACAGAGTCCGTCACCTTCAGCTCCCCGGCTCGCACCGCGCGAAACAGCTGAATCATTATCGGCACCTTGATGGTGCTCGCCGTTGGAAACACAACGTCAGCATGATAAGCGATCTCGCGACCCGTGGTCAGATCAATCGCCGCCACGCCCAGCACGCCATCCAGAGACGCATCCAACTTCGCGATCCGCTCCAGAACTTTCCGTTCCAACAGATCCGCCGCCGTCGTCTCAGCGCCAACCGCACCACACGCCATCATCAGGAAAATCAGTATCCGCATTTCCTTCCGATTGTAAACTAACCATCCAGAGCAGATCGCCCAAAGTGTGACAAAATGGTTCGGACAAGGAATCACAATCATGACACGCAGGGAACTTCTGATCGCTTCGCTCGCCGCACCGGCACTGTTTGCCAAGACCAACAAAATCGGCCGCTCGCGCCTCAGCGCCATCACCGATGAAATCGCCAAGACGCCGGCCGACGCCATCGCCTTCGCCAAGAAATACAATCTCCAATACCTGGAACTGCGCAACCTTCCCGGCACCAACAAAGTCTACAACGAACTTCCCGAAGACGTGCTGCAAGCCGAGGCCAAAGCCTTCAAGGACGCCGGCATCAAGATCAGCTTCCTCAACACCGGCATGCTGAAGTTCGGCCTGCCGGGCACGGAACCTAAGCGCAACCGCCCCGAAACACCCGAAGCGAAACTAAAGCGCCAGGCATCAGAACAGAAACGCTTCGCAGGCCACATGGACGAGCTTGACCGTGCCATCCGCGCCGCCCACATCCTGGGCTGCACCAAGCTCCGTGTCTTCGCCTTCAGCCGCGTGGAGGAGCCGGAAAAGCTTTTCCCGCGCATCGTCGACGTGATAGGCGAAATGACCAAGGTCGCCGAAAAAGAAAAGGTGCAGTTGCTTCTCGAGAACGAAGGCTCCTGCAACGTCGGCACCAGCGCCGAACTCGCTACCTTCCTCAAGATGCTCCCCGCCAAAGCGCTCGGCCTCAACTGGGACCCGCTCAACGCCGTCGCCCTCAAGGAAGATGTCTTCCCCCAAGGCTATTCACTGCTGCCCAAAAAGCGTATCTGGAACGTGCAGTTCAAAGGCAAGGGCATCCTCGATGAGTTCGCGACCAAAGAGGACTGGGCCGCAATCATCAAGGCCCTGGAAAAGGACGGCTATCAGGGTCAACTCGGACTTGAGACTCACATCTTCGGCGAAGAGCAGGTGCGGCGTTCGCATGAATCCATGCAGGCCATGCTGAAGATCGTCGGCAACTCTTAGCGTTCCGCTCATGCCCAACAAAGACAACTTCGTCGCCTATCTCATCGGGCTCGCCGTAGCGGGAGCCCTCCTTGGCTTCCTCCTTTTCTCCAATCGCGATGCCAAGGTGGAACTCACGGGCAAGGTGCTCAAGGTCCGCACGCACTCGAGCGATGAATCGAACTCCATTGCCATCGTCGACTTCCGCTTCGTCAACCCTTCAGGCTATCCGTTCATGGTGAAAACCGTCACCGTGTTCGTCGAAGACGCACAGGGCAACTCCGTGGAAGGGATTACGATGTCCGATGGCGATGCCAAACGCATATTCGACTACTACAAAGAGCTTGGACCTAAATTCAACGACAGTCTTACCACGCGCACTCGCATCAACCCCAAACAACCGCTCGATCGCATGATCGGCGCCAGCTTCCCCTTGACGCAGGAAAAAGTCGATCAGCGCAAGCGCATTAAACTGGTCGTCGAAGAGGTCGACGGCCCGGTCTCTGAAATCTTCGAAGCTGTGAGCAAATAGCACGTTCCCGCCGTCTTGCTATAGTGGATGTATCCGCGTCCGGGAGAAAGCCATTCGTGTCTGTTGCCGAACCAACAGCCCTCAATAAATCTCTAAAGCACAAGAACGCCGGAACGTTTTTGATTTCGCTGTCGTGTGCCATCGCGCTGCTCTACTTCGGCCGCGGCGTGCTGATCACGCTGCTGATTTCCATCATCATCTCATTCATTCTCGACCCTGCAGTGCGCTTCTTCGTCCGCATGCATGTGCCGCGCGGCTTTGCCAGCTTTCTGGTTTGCAGTCTCGCCCTACTGGTGATGTATCTGGTTGGACTCGGCTCGTATGTGCAACTCTCCGGCCTCGCCGAAGACCTGCCCAGCTACGGACTGAAGTTCAACGAACTGGCCGACAAGATCACCGAGCAGATCGATGACATGGAGAAAAGTACCTACAAAATCCTCCTCCCAAAACGCGCCGAAGAACTCGAAAAAGCGGCTGCCCAAGCCGCGGCAGCAGCCAAGACCCGCCGCCGCACCACCGACCCCGTGCTCCCTCCCGCCGTGCAGGAGGTACGCATCCGCCAGGACCGATCACCGCTGGTTGCCTACCTGTACGCCAATCTCTCCGATTTTTACCATGTTCTACTAATGGCTTCGTTCGTGCCATTTCTGGTGTACTTCATGTTGAGCTGGCGCGACCACATGCAGCGCAGTTTTCTCCAACTTTTCAAAGGCGTGGATCAGAGCGTCGCCCGCGATACCTTGCAGGGAATCGCCGATATGGCCCGCGCCTATGTAGTCGGAAACTTCCTGCTTGGCATCTTGCTGGCCGTGATCAGCAGCGCGTTTTTCTGGTTCGTACGCATCCCTTATTGGCCGCTGATTGGCCCCTTGAGCGGTTTCCTGAGCCTGGTGCCATACATCGGCCTGCCGTTGGCGATTCTTCCGGCGTTTCTCGCGGCAATCACGGTATATTCGAATCTCACGGCATATCTTGTAATCGGAACCACCATCGGCTTCCTGCACATGCTGGCGCTGAATCTGCTCTACCCCAAGCTGGTAGGCTCGCGCGTTCACTTGAATCCGTTAGTCGTGACTATCGCCCTGATGCTGTGGGGCACGCTCTGGGGAGGCGTAGGTCTGCTGCTGGCTATTCCGATTACCGCCGGCATCAAGACCGTCTGCGACAACGTCCCCGGCCTGGAACCCTACGGCCGCATGATGGGCGATTGATCCACATGAGCTTGGCGCCACTTACCCGCCCGCACAACTAAGCCTGAATCGGGTTGACCCATTCCAGATCCCGGAAACGGCGAAACCCTTCGTCTGTGGATGCGAGTCTGGCGCCATTTTCAATTGCCAGCGCGGCCAGCACGGCATCGGTCGTCTCTACTCCACGGATGCGCGTCTTGTGCATTTGCGACGACAATAGCTCATGATGACGGCGCCCAGGATTAATCATCGTCACCAATTGGTTCGAACGTAACTCGTCAACGATGGCGAGCGCATCCTCAGTGCTCAGCGGGTGATCGCTCAACCGGGGATTCGTTGAGATACGGATAAATGCCCACGCCGAAAGCCAGGGCAAACCTACGGATTCCCTTCCCGAAAGTAGGTTCTCCAACCATCTTCGGACAGACTTATGATGAGCTACTTTGTCATCGTATGCATAGAGTAGGACATTGGCATCGAGCAGAGTCATCGCGCGGACTCGCCTTCTCCGATCGCAAGCAGGTGGGAGATACTGTCGTAACTCAAGCCTTTCTTGAGCCCAATGGATCGCGGCTTAACCCGAAATGGAGTTGACTTGCTTCGCCGCTGCTGCGCAACCGCAAGACCATCCCTGATCACATCGTTGAGCGTCCCACGAAAAGTAGCTTCACGGATTCGCGATTCCTCTTGCAGCCGCTCAAGCACATCATCTTCCAGAACCACGGTCGTTCGCATCATAGATGCTTTCATTTTAGCATCAGTGATGCTACTTCACCTCAAAGCTCAACGACGCCCTCAAAGTCCCCAGCGGCTCCACATATTCCGCGATAATCCGCGAGACACCCGCGCCCACCGCCACCTCGAACCTGCCCGAATCGCCGGTAATCCCCACACGCTGCCGCCGCCCGCCCGACTCAAGCTCCAACGCAATCCGCGCCGCACCGCCGCCGCGCAGCAGAATCTGCACCGGCAATTTGCCACCCGCAACCGGCCCTTGCGGCACAATCTCAAACATGTGCCCCACCGGCTTGCGCGCGAGTTCGCTTTCCGCATCGCACACCAGCAGCGCCTTGGCGAAAAACTGATCCCGTTGCTGAATCCCCCGCGCCGCCGCAATCAGGCTGCCCTTCGCCTTCGCCGTGCCATCCACAACCAAAGCCCCCTCCGACTCTCGCAGGTTCGTCAGATTGTAGATGCCGCTCGACGCGATCAACACCGGCTCGATCACCTCGGCCGGCTTCCACGTACTGCCCGCAATCGTCACACTGACCCGCTCACCCTGCGAGACCGCAAACGACGACGGAGTCAAAAACAGATCCGCCGCCGCGCAGGGCAGTGCGAACAGCATCAGCAGCGCAATCACGGCTTCCAATCCGCCGTAAAAATATTGAATTCATACCGCGCCTTCGCCTGATGGTCGCTGGCAAACACCAGTTTCTTGCCGTCCGGCGAAAACTCGGCGAACGAGGTGAACCCGCCAAACGTCGTCACTTGCTCCAGCCCGCTGCCATCCAAATTCACCATGAACAATTCAAACTTGCGCCCATCGCATTCGTTCTTATTCGACGAGAAAATAATCTTCTTGTCGTCAGGCGTAAACGACGGCGCAAAACTCGCACATCCAAAGTTCGTAATCTGCTTCACGTTCCCGCCCTTCGCATCTGAGATGAAAAGTTCCATCTTCATCGGCGTCGTCAGATTGTCCTTCAGCAGGTCTTTGTACTTCGTCATCGTCTCCGGCGTCGAGGGATGATTCCCGCGCCACACCAGCGTCTTCCCATCGTGCGAAAACACCGCGCCGCCATCGTAGCCAATGCTCTTGGTGATCTGCTTCTTCGCTGAACCATCCGGCTTCATCGTCCACAAATCCAAATCGCCCGAAGCCATCGAAGTGTAGACAATCTGCTTCGTCTTGAAGTTCACCGTCGCCTCAGCGTCATAGCCCGGCGCATCGGTCAGCTTCTTAACGATCTTGCCATTGTCTTCGGCCAGGAAAATATCGTAGCCGGGAAACACTGCCCACACGTAGCCCTTGCTGCGGTCCGGCGATGGCGGACATTTAGGCGCAGCCTCATGCGTCGAGCCGTAAACAATGTGCTTGTTATCGGCCAGAAAATATCCGCACGTCGTCCTGCCCTTACCCGTCGAAACCAGCTTCTGCTCGCTGCCATCGGCATTCATCGTAAAGATCTGGTCGCACTCATATGGATCGCGCGTGGTCTGAAACACCAACCGCTTCCCATCGGGCGACCAATAAGCTTCGGCGTTCTGCCCGCCATTGGTCAACTGCTTCAAATTATTCAGGTGCTGCGCCGGCAACAATCCTGCCGCAGCCACCAATACAAAAATTAAACGCATCGATTACTTTCTTCCTTCAAATAAATCGCGGCCCGCCGCCAGCGCCCGCATCTTGCCATCTGCCACGCTGCGCTGCAACATCCAGAACCCGCAGTCAGGATGAATAAACGGAATCCGTCCATCGCCCAAAATACCTACGGCATGCTCGATGCGCCGCGCAATCAGCTCGGCCGATTCAATCCCGTTGTCTTTAATATCCACTACGCTCAAGCCCAGCCCGATCTTCGGATCCAGTTCCTTGAACGCCTCCAATTCATCGTAGCCGCGCCGCGCAAATTCCAAAATCAGATGATCGGCCTTCAGCCCGTTCAAAAACGGCATCAGATCTTTCCAGAAGCCCTTCTGGATCGACTGTCCGCCATAATTGCCAAAGCAGATGTGCACGCCACGTTTGCCGCTGATGCCTTCCAGAACATGATTGATTGCGGCCAGAGCCCACTCCCGGTCCTCCGGGTGCCCGCTGATATTGGCTTCGTCGATCTGCACTACTTCGGCCTTGATCTCTTCCATCTGCCGCCGCAGCACTCGTGCAATCGCCATGCAGCATTCGCCGCGGTCTTTGTAGAAGCGGTCCGTCAGCACCTTGGTCAACATGTGCGGCCCGGTGCAGGTGAACTTCAGCGGACTGCGCGTCAACGCGCGGGTGAAGGCATAGTCGCGCGGTAGGTTCAGCGTCCCTTCGCCAATTTCGGCAAACGCAATGCCCGCCGGATCGGTGCGGTAGTTCAGCCCCGCGTCAGAACGGAACGAGGCGATATCGCTGATGGAAAACTTCGTGCGGATTCCATCCATGCGGCTCAGGAAGTAGTCGATCATGCCGTTGGTCTCGGGGTGGCTCGGATCGAATCGATTCAGCTCCCCGTCTGCCACCACATCAATGCCGCTCAACTCCTGCGTCTTCAGCACCACCATGATGGCATCTCGCAGCGCGCCTTTGGACGTGTTTCCGTGCAGCCACTGCGGAATTGGATAACTTCCTACAACCGTTGTTCTTATGGGCATAAAACAACATTGTATATTGGATACAGTGGGAAAAGTGTTATTGGGCAGACACATATCGCTGGTGCTGGCATTTTTTGCGCTGCAAGCCGTGCAGGCCGAAGTGCGCCTTAGCGGCCGTGTGTCCAATGAAAACTTCATTCCGCTCGGCGCAGTGCACATCACGGTCTCGATCAAATCACCGCAAACCCGCGGCTTTGTCACAAACTCCGATAACAGCGGAGCCTTCTCCATCCTGTTGCCGGAAACTGGCGAATATATTCTGCAGGCGGAACGCACCGGTTACTTTCGCATTCTGAACTTTGCGATTAGCGTGACCTCCGCCGAACAGGATCTTCACCTCACGCTCACCCCGCTGCACGAGGTATTTGAATCGCTCGAAGTCACTGCAACGCCCGGCATGGTTGATCCAGACAAGCCGGCCTCCTCTCAGCAGGTAACCAACAAAGAACTGATGGAGGTGCCCTATCCCGGCACCACCAACCTGCACAACTCTCTGCGCATGATGCCCGGCGTAGTGCAGGATTCGCGCGGCGGAATTCACTTCAGCGGCATGGGCGAAGAGCAGACGTTGTATCTGCTTAACGGCTTCAATATCGGCGACCCGCTTACAGGCCGGCTCGATAGCCGCATCTCCATCGAATCCATCCAGACGCTCGAAACCGCAAGCGGCGTGCTCGCCGCGGAATACGGCAAGGCCGCGGCCGGCGTGATGTCGATCAACACCAAGACCGGCGACGACCGCCTGCGCTACACGGCAACCAACTTCATTCCAGGCCTGGAACGGCATGGCGGCATCCGCCTCGATAGCTGGACACCGCGCTTCGGCGTGTCCGGACCAATATCGAAAGGCAAAGCGTGGTTCTCTGAGAGCATCGATATCCAGTTCGCCAACTCGATAGTGCCCGGCCTTCCCCAAGGCCAGAATGAGAACTCCAGCCGCCGCATCACCAATCAACTTTCGGGCCAGGTGAATTTGACGCCGTCCAACATTCTCACCACCGGGCTGCTCACCAGCTTGTACTTCGCGCCGCGCGCCGGCTTGACTGCGCTCGATCCGCGCGAAACAACTGTCGATGTGCGTTCCCGCCAGTGGTTCTTTCACATCAAGGATCAAATCTATTTCACTCGCGGCTCGCTGGTCGAATTCGGCTACGCCTCCAATCGGACGTTCACACGCGAGATCCCGCAAGGCACGCAGCCCTTTGAGATCACGCCCAGCGGAACGCGTGGCAACTATTTCACAAATGCCTCTCGCGACGCCGACCGCGATCAGATCATCGCCAACTGGATTCTGCCTGCCTTTGGGAAGCATCAGATCAGGGCAGGAGTGGATTTGGATCGCGTCGACTACAGCCAGCATGTGGTTCGCACCGGCTTCGAAGATTACAGTTACGATCAGTCCATCGCCCGCCACGTGGTCTTTATCGGCAATTCAGACCTCGGACGTGTGAACCATGAAGCCGCCGTCTTCTTGCAGGACGTGTGGAGCGTGCGGCCGAATCTGCACTTCACCCTTGGCTTGCGCTCCGATTACGACGCGTTGATCGGCGATGCGACGGCCTCGCCCCGCGCCAGTTTCGCCTGGGCGCCGCGCGGCCTGGAAAACACGCGCATCTCCGGCGGCTTCGCCATCATGCGTGACGCCACGAATCTCCGCCTTTTCACACGCGCCGCCGACCAGTATCTGCTGTCGACATACTATGGGCCCGATGGACCCGCCTCAGCAGCCGCCATCTTCACGCGCGGCACAAAATTCGCGACGCCCATCTATCGCAACTGGAATATCGGCATCGATCAAAAGCTGCCCGGCAAAATAGAAGGCCGAGTAAACTTCACGCGCCGCAGTGGACGCCACGGCTTGAGCTTTGCCAACGTTCTGTCTTCACCATTGAACCCGCAACAGTTTCAGGCTTCCACGTTCGATGCCATCTACAATCTGGGCAACTATCGCCGCGATTACTACAGTGCCGTCGAGTTCACTTTGCGGCAGAGCCTTCGCAAGCAATATGAGTGGATGGCCAGTTACACGCGTAGCATCACCCGCTCCAGTGCCGTGTTTGACCTTGGCGTAGACAACCCCATCATCGTCACCGACAATGCAGGCCGCACGAATTGGGATACGCCCAACCGCTTCATCGGCTGGAGCTATCTGCCGCTGCCCTTCAAAAACTGGGCCGTTTCGAATATGGTGGAGTGGCGCAATGGGTTTCCATTCTCCGAAGTGAACGAAGTTGGCCGAGTCGTGGGCCAGGTCAACTCGCTGCGCTACCCGAATTTCTTTGAGCTCAACCTGCACCTGGAACGCCGTTTCGTGCTGCGCGGCCATCGCTGGGCTCTGCGCGGCGGCTACAACAACATCACCAACCACCACAATTACAACGTGGTCAACAACAATATCTCATCGCCACTATTCATGAGCTTCTATGGCGGCCAAAGCCGCGCATTTAATCTCAGAATCCGCTGGCTCGGAAAAGTATGAAACATTCCATCCTCGTTTTGTTGAGCGCGCTTGCGCTCCACGCCCAACCCTTCCGCGAACACGTTCTGGCCACCGATTTGAAGGGCGGCTATCAGGTAGTCATCGCCGACCTCAATAAAGACGGGCGTCCCGACATTATCGCACTCGCCTCCGGCATGACCGAGCTCATCTGGTTTGAGAACCCAACGTGGGAGCGCCACGTCCTCGCCACCGGCCTGAAGCGTATGATCAACGTCGCCGCGCTCGATACCGATGGCGACGGCATCCCCGAACTTCTAGTGGCGCATGAGTTCGCCAATGTCGCAAAGAACAGCATCGGCATCGTGTCTCTGCTCACCCACAATGGCGACCCCAAGCAGCCCTGGACGGTGAAGGAGATCGACCGCCTGACAACTTCGCATCGCCTGCGCATTGCCAACGGCCAATTCATCAACGCCGCACTCACCGGTGCCAAGGCCGACGCGCCTGATTATCGAGATCACACGCCGCTGGTCTCCTACAAACCTGGCGAATGGAAACGACAGCTGATCTCCGACGCGAATGAAGGCGTGGTGCACGGCATCTACATCGTGGATTGGGACGGCAAGGGCCGCGACGACATCCTCACCGCCAGTTTTACCGGCATTCATCTTTACCAGCAGGATAAATCCGGTAAGTGGACTCGCAAGCAGATCGCCGCCGGCAACACCTCGCCCTGGCCGAAGGGCGGATCGAGCGACGTAGCCGTGGGCAAACTGGGCAAGCAGCGCTTCCTGGCGGCCATCGAACCCTGGCACGGCAACGAAGTATCCGTCTACACGAAGAAGGGTAAGGAGTGGCAGCGCAAGGTAATCGATGACAAGTTAGTGGACGGCCACACCATCATCACCGCCGACTTGAACGGCACCGGCCGCGACCAGATCATCGCCGGCTTCCGCGGCGAAGGCCGCAGCGTGTTTCTTTACACGAATACGAACGGGGAGTGGAAGAAGGACGTCCTGGACAAGGGCACGATGGCTGCGGCAGCCTGCGCGGCGGGCGATCTCAACGGGGATAAGAAGATCGACGTAGTCTGCATCGGTTCCGCCACTACCAATTTGAAGTGGTACGAAAACCTGCGGCCCTAGTTGAGTGGGCTGCTTAGTCCGCCATAGCTCTAGCGACGGCGGAAGCCTGCACGGGCCTTCAGGCCTGCTCCGCGAGGCAATCCAATTCGGGTGATTAATTACTGCCGAGTGGCTTATTCCTGATGTCTCAAAACAACTCCATGGCCAACTGCCCGAACCAGGGAGCAGCGGCACTTTTCCGATAAGGCCAGTTTCCTTGCTTTGACCAGTATCGAAATATATGGATGGTCAAGGTCTGGTAGCGCCGTTTTTTTCTATAACCCCGTCTTGTGCGGCGAGCTGTTTCCGCGCAGCACGTAATTAAGCAGCAATCTGGGACGGGTACATCTCCGAGATTGTGACAAACCGTCAACTTGTTTTGTAAAGGATTGGCCTTGATCGGAAGTAATCACCAGAAGAGTCCTGCGCAGGGGTAAGCCGATGTGCCTTCCTCATTTCCATGGCTTTAGTGCGGCTCACACCACTCGACACCTTTTCGCATGACGAGCCGGGTACAGCCTCCAGGCATGCGCGGCGGAACAGGTAGGGCATCGCCTATTTTCCAAAGACCCAGCCGCCGAAGGGTTTCTGGCATTTCTGCATCAATGACCGCGAGAGGATTGCCGTCGCCGTAGCCGGTATGACCGCGATATCTCAACGCAAGCGGATAGTCACTATCGGAAGTGCGTTTGTAGACCTCCACGAAGTACGTGAACGGCGCATCACTCGTCGGATAGGCGACAATGACACTCCCAAGCAGCGGGCCGTTTTCAACAACCCGGGTTTCCTGGTTGTTATTCCTGCCCATCATATTGAAGAAGACGACACGAAACCTCTCCGCTTTTCGATCGTAGGCGAACAGGAACGTCGAAACTCCGCAATTCCCATTCGCCCCGCGATTCATACAGCTTTTTATCTTCAGCAGAGGAAGCGTTCTCCCCGGTCCCGAAAACACAACGTCACTCGCAATGAGTTCGTGGAATGCCGGCTCCCCGGAAACGAAGCTGACTTTCGCTTCTCGATACTTTGCCAGGAACATCTCTTCTGAGCAGTCCGGCTCGTCGTTCTCGACAAAGCAAAAAGATACTGCTCCCATTCGGTCACCGACTCCGTCTGTGACGCTACTCTCCTCATCAGGCTGTTTCGCCACGACCAGGCTCCACCGAGATTTCGTTTGAAACGTTTGTGTCAGATCCAGATGCACGATGACTTTGGACTTGATTCCAAATTGTGCCGACAGTTTCGAGATGACTGCCTGATCGATTCTGGTCGTATCTAGATGCGTCTGCGCGTCAGCGACGCGAGTCACTAGTATCAACGTCGCGGCAAAGATTACGACCTGCCTGGATTTCATGATCATATTATCTCAAACAGGCTCCAGTGAGCTCGGAGACAAGTCCCCGAAAAACGTCTTCGCAAAGTTGAGTCGTCACTTCACCGAAAAACGCCCTACACTCGGAATTGGCGCCTAGAATCCGAGCGTATCGTCCGCCATTTGGAAGCAGCGCCTGCAAAGTGCGGTTATCGGAAACGACAGCGCGTGTACCTCGAATACAAAGATTCCGGACTGACCACCGCTTAGAAAGCGGCGGCGCACCTTAGCGGACGGTCAGCCCTGGCTCCTTCTGATGCCGGCTTCAGGAATTCCGCTCCAAGCGGGTTTAGTGGCTATGGATTCAGCTGCCAATTTCTCCTGAAAACTGGCTGCCCTGGGACAAGTCTGGCGAACGTTGCTCCGCTCATCAACGAGCGTAAAACCGCCACGCTGTGGCGGCTCTTGAACCTGGAATCAGTAGGTTACAGCCAAATCTCGCCACGCTGTGGCGGTTTCGGTTTCGCCGCGCAAATATGTTGCGCCCCAAAATGAAGACTCCTGGGCGGTGGGCTCGCCCGCCTCCAATCGCCTCAGACCCTAGCTGGAAAACTTTTTCTCCGCCGTCAGGCTTCGCTATACTCGCCAAAAACGTTGCGCAGGCGGTTGGAGATTTCGCCCACCGTGGCAAGGGCGGAGCAGCATTCCATGATGTGCGGCAGCAGATTCTCCGTACCGCGGGCGGCGGCTTCCAGGCGGTCGAGACTGGCAGTAGTGGCGGTGTTGTCGCGCGATGCGCGCACGTCGCGCAGGCGGGCGATCTGCGCGGGCTCGATGGCCGGGTCGATGCGAAAACGCGGCGGGGCGGTCTGCTGGTCCTGCTGGAACCGGTTCACGCCAACAACGACCGCCTCACCGCTTTCCACGGCACGCTGATAGTCGTAAGCCGCGTTCTGAATTTCAGTCTGGATGTAGCCACGCTCGATGGCTGCCAGCGCTCCGCCCATGCCATCGATCCGTTCGATGTACTGGCGGGCTTCGGCTTCCAGCTTGTCAGTAAGCTGTTCGATGCATTCGCTGCCGCCGAAGGGGTCGACGGCCTGCGTGATGCCGGATTCGTGGGCGATGATCTGCTGCGTGCGCAGGGCCAGTCGCGCCGATTCTTCGGTGGGCAGCGCCAGGGCCTCGTCTTTCGAGTTGGTGTGCAGTGACTGCGTGCCGCCCATCACGGCGGCCAGCGCCTGCAACGTCACACGCACGATGTTCACGTCGGGCTGTTGCGCGGTGAGCGTGGAGCCGGCCGTCTGCGTGTGGAACCGCAGCATCATCGATCGCGGATCGCGGGCTGCAAAGCGGTCGCGCATGATGTGCGCGTAGAGACGGCGCGCGGCGCGGAACTTGGCGATCTCTTCGAGAAAATTGTTATGGGCGTTGAAAAAAAACGACAGGCGCGGTGCAAAGGAGTCGATGGCAAGGCCTGCGACCAGCGCGGCTTCAATGTAGGCAATGGCGTTGGCGAGCGTGAAGGCGATCTCCTGCGCCGCAGTGGAACCAGCCTCGCGAATATGATACCCGCTGATGGAGATGGTATTCCATTCGGGCATCTCGCGGCCGGCCCAGGCAAACAGATCGGTGATGATGCGCATGGCCTGGCGCGGGGGATAGATGTAAGTGCCGCGGGCGATGTATTCCTTGAGAATATCGTTCTGGATGGTACCTGACAGCTTGCGCACGCCGGCGCCTTGCTGCTTGGCGACCAGCGCGTAAAGACAGAGCAGGATCGACGCCGTGGAGTTGATGGTCATCGACGTGGTGATCTTTTCAAGCGGGATGCCATCGAAGAGGGTCTCCATATCGCGCAGGGAGCAGATGGAGACACCGGTGCGTCCGACTTCTCCGGCAGCCAGCGGGTGGTCCGCATCCATGCCCATCTGCGTGGGAAGATCGAAGGCTACCGATAATCCGGTGGTGCCTTGGGAAAGAAGATACTGGTATCTTTTGTTGCTTTCTTCGGCGGAACCGAAGCCGGCGTACTGGCGCATGGTCCAGGCACGCTTGCGGTACATCTCTTTGTACACGCCGCGGGTGTAAGGAAATTCGCCGGCCTGTCCGATGGGATCTTCACTCATGAGCGGGAGATTTTTTTCGCCCGGCGGAAGCTTCCGATTCCGAAAATGAGCATGATGAGAGCAAATCCGAGCGTGATTCCCAAGCGGAAGAGACTCTCCGCCTGACCGTCGAAGTTTTTGTAAATACGCCACATACTGGGCAGCGTCAGCAGAGCCAAGCAAATGAAAACAAAACCAATAACCTCGTTCCAGAGAACGTGCATCGGGCGCACTACTCCGGGTACTACATGACTTAAAAACTTACGGCCTAGGGTCCACATTTAAATTTCATTATACTGCTCTGATGAATCAGATGGCTTTATCCGATAGAGAGATTGTAGGGCGTCGCGGAAATGTCTGCAACGAATTGGACATTGAAGACATCCACTTTAGTGTGTACCGGCCGGTGTTTTGCCTATGGATAGTGCGGGAGCGGTTTTCGTGGTGGTATCCTGAAGGTGGCCCAATCAGAAGGGGGCAATGACTTGGAAGAACGACTCAAGGAACTAATGCAGGATCTCGGCAATGCGATCAACGAATCGCTGTCGGACTCCGAACGAATTGCCGCGGCGATTGGTGAGATCAAACGCTCTGGCTACGATGTATTCCTTGTCCTGGAAGCCACAATCGGTTTTAACAAGCGGGAGTCGGATGAGTCCGAAACAGATCCCTCTGAGTTTGAGCAGGAGACACCTGAACCGATTCGAAAAGCCGAATCGACTGGAAAGTTCCGCTGGACAAATCAGGACCAAAAATTCCTCAAGGCACTGAAGATTTCGGTCGACGAAGAAGCGAAATAAGACTTCAGGCCAACAGTTCCTGGTAAACTCGCCAGGTGGATTCCACTGCACGTGTCCAGGTAAACCGGGATGCTCTCTCGATTCCACGACCGACAAGTTCGCGCCGCAGTCCTTCCTGTTCGGCAAGGGTCTTCATCGCAAACTGAAGCTCCTCGCCATTGAACGGGTCAACCAAGATGGCCGCATCGCCGGCAACTTCCGGCAGCGAAGACCGGTTGGAAGTGATCACGGGCACGCCATTGGCCATAGCCTCCAGCACGGGAATTCCAAATCCCTCGTCGAGCGAAGGAAACACAAACATCGCCGCCCGCTCATAAAGAGACTGTAGTTGGTCATCCGGCAGGTAGCCTGTCACCTGAATGCTCTTGCGGGCAGGGCTTGTCGCAATCTGCTCCAGGATCTCCGCCGAGCCAAATCCGTTCGAACCTACCAGGACCAGTCGCCAACCTGGTTCCATGGTTTCAAACGCGCTGACGATGCGCGAGATATTCTTGCGCTTCTGAATGGCTCCGGTGTGCAAAATAATGCGCTCGCGCTTAACTGGGTTCTTCTTTTCCGGAACAAAATGCACGCCATGAGGAATGACGCGAATCCGTTCCGATGGGATGCGCAGCAGGTCTTCCACCTGTTTGGCGGTGAAGGCAGAGACAGTAATAATCAGATCGCTACGAGAGGCGGCGTCGCGAGCCTGGGCAGCGAAGCGGGCGCGGAACTCGGGCGTGGAATAGTCACCGGTCAGAACAAACAGATCGTGAAACGTCGTAACATTGCGCGGGTACTTGGCGGCAGGCAGCCGTTGGTTCAGCCCATGAAAGAGCGCGGGCCGCTCCAGGTTCCAGGATTCCAGAAGCAGCGAGCGCCTGGCGCCTCGCGGCAGGAAAGCTTCGAACGATCGCAACAGCCGGTGCGGGCGGTAGCAGAACAGGAAGCGGGCCTCACGATGGCCAGCGGGCAATCCCCATAGGATCTCGCGGGAGTAAACGCCGACTCCCGACAAATTGCTTCCAACACTGTATGTGGCATCGAGGGCGATCTTCAAGCGAGAGCCTAATCCTGAGCGGGCCAGATTTGCGGTTGATTTAATTTATTATGGCAGGAAGTTACTGTGCGGTGGCAAGAGCCATGTGCGTCTTGCCCGACATGGCATGCGCGGCGAGGGCGAGAAGCGGTTCGATTGCCGCATCGTCATCGGCAAGTACGTCTGGCTGGACGATCGTCACCCCGAACCGCAGGACGGAGTTCAATTTGCGGGCTGGATTCTGGTTATGCTGGTCGACGGCGGAGGACAAGTGCTCGCCCATGACCTCAGCCTGTCCGTAGTTGGAAAAGAGCGCGATAACGGCGAAGCGAAGTGGCGCGATGCGTGCGATGACGACGCCTGGATCGAACTTTGCACGAAACACGTCGGCAGCGTTGAGCAGAGCCATATCCTGCGACTGCCGGGCGAAGGCATCCGTGGTTTCGCCACCCGGCACGACCTCGGCAACGGCCACCAGCATCGGAAGCTGGAGCCTGGCTGCCAGGCGTAGGGAGTGGCTTGCAAGCAGCGCAAACGCTTCGGCGGAGTAGACGCCCGTCAGATCATCCGTGGGCGCGGCAGGACGGCGCAAGGTCTTGCTCTGGTGGCGCTCAATGGCATAGTTGAGACTGCGGGCGAGCGGAACGCAATCGATCTCGTCCTTGATCAGGTAATCCTCAGCGCCCTCACGGACGGCCGAAACGGCGAGCGGTTCATCCTCACGGTTGCACAGCACCACCAGCGGAATGCCGGGAGCATGGGTGTGGACACGAAAGAAGCTGTGCAGGGCTTTGGAGTCCGGCAGATTGAGATCGAGCAGGACGACGTCAATAGGGATCTCCGTCAACACGTCGAGCGCGTCACAAATCGTCTGGACGTGAACCATTTGGTATTCACGGCTTGATACGCGCAGGTGCTGTGTTTCGCCGATTTCGGCGAGGGCCTCTTCCACCAGCCCCGCATCCCACAAGTTTTCTTCCACTAAAAGGACAGTATTCTTTTTCATCAGCGGCCTTAACCAATAGTGGAAAGAGCCGGCCGAAATTCTCACACAATCAGCAGGCGATTTCGTATTCTTTCAGTTTCCGGTACAGAGTGGTACGCCCTATCCCCAGAAGTGAGGCTGCCATCACACGATCGCCCTTGGTGAACTCCAAGGCGCGGAATATTTCGCGGCGTTCCATCTCCATCAGCGGGATGATAGGCGAAGTAACGGGCGCGGAAGAGGCCGTGGGCATGGCTGCCTGCATTGAGGTGTATCCACCGCCGTAGCCCGCACCAGCCGACGCGGCCATTGCCATGGGCCTACGCTGAATCAAGTGATTCTGCAATGGGGAAGGCAGATCGCTGACGTGCAACAGCGGACCAGTATTTACAGCCACCATCTGTTGAATACAGTTTTCCAATTCGCGGACGTTTCCGGGCCACTCGTAGGAAAGGATAGCCTCCAGTGATTCCTGGGTGAAGGTGTGAGTGCCGCCGTACTTATTGAGGAAGTGTTGCACCAGGCCGGGGATGTCTTCCTTCCTCTCGCGAAGCGGGGCGAGACGGACGTTTACAACATTGAGGCGGTAGTAAAGATCGCGCCGGAAGGCTCCCTTTTCAACCTCCCCCAGAAGGTCGCGATTGGTGGCGGCGACCACGCGGAAATCCGATTTCTTCTGATGCAGCGAGCCTACCGGGCGGAACTCTTTTTCCTGCAGGACCCTGAGCAGTTTCGCCTGGAGGTCAAGCGGGAGTTCGCCGATTTCGTCGAAAAATGCCGTGCCGCCGTTGGCATGCTCAATCAGGCCGATCTTTTGCGTGACAGCGCCGGTGAACGAGCCTTTGGCGTGACCGAATAACTCGCTCTCCATCAAAGGCCCGACGAAGGATGAGCAATCGATCGTGACAAACGGCCCAGCCGGACTGACCTGATGAATTGCCTTTGCTACAACCTCTTTACCCGTACCGGTTTCACCCAGGATGAGCGCAGGCCAGCGTCCTTTCCCCAGCTTTTCGATCAACCGCTGGACGTGCTTGATGCGCGCGGATTGCCCGATCAGTGTCACATGTTCATTTGGCCGCTCAAAACCCATCTTATTTCTCCCCACATAGTTCGGAGTCACACATTCGTCTTAGCCCTAGTAGTACGGTCTACCTATTCAATCTTACATTTGTTTAACAGTAGAACAATACCGTAAATCTATTAGTGCGATCTCACACTATAAAATCTACCTTTTATTTGAGCCCTCGGCAAGACCGCCTAAGTGTATTTTTCTAAGCTATTTGGGGGAAATGCAACTCCCCGCATGTGTTCCCATCCCCCCTTAGCAAGGAGGGGCGGAGTAGGGCACATTGCCTTTCCAACAGAGTTCTCACAAGTTTTCCACAGAAATTTCAACGTTCCAAATCCCGACAGTACCTCAGCATGGCTAGTACCACACTGCGTTTTGCTAGGAAAAATCCTGTTTTCTACAGATTGCGGGTAGGTGACGACGTAAAGGGGGAGGGATACACCCCAAGAGGGTATGTGGGGTACTAGCAGTGGAAGGGAAATCGAAAGGCAGGAAAGAATTGCCCTGCAAGTTTTTTTTGCAGGGGGAACCGACTGCCCGCCCGAAATAGCGTCAAAGAACGCAGTTTCAGTTCCGCTCTTGGACACACCTTCAGACATCCTGACCTCGACGGGGAATTGGGCCGGGAAATGGAAATTCAATTGATCCCGAAGAACGGCTTACTAACGTGCGCGGCTCGG
>CAIRSA010000450.1 GCA_903881085.1 uncultured Acidobacteriia bacterium | reverse complement strand
AGGGCGTTCCAAATGCCTTTGTCTTTCAGTCTACGCCCAATACCCGAGCGCCGCAGTCAAACTGAGAAACTCGACGGGAAATAGTTTGAGAATCTCGGGGGGAAAGAGTGTGACCCATTACAATATCGCCGCAGCCCTCTTCCGAGCAACAGAAGCCTGGTCCGAGGGTGTTGGCGATTTCTTCGTTTTCGCAACTTGCCCGCTGCTTCTCTTTGAGATGGGATCTTCGGGGGCTACCAGCAGGCAGGATTCAATCCAGAAGTCCATTAGGAAGTCAGCGACTCTGGTCCTCGCCCTTGATGGATCGCGCCAAGATGTGTCCGCTGACGCGAACTTTTTGCCCAACACAAATTTCGCGTTTTGGTATACCGGTGATCTTGGTGAGTGTCATGGTGGCATTAGTTGCGTTGACCCTTTGGACCACCGCCTCGTATTGAACATTGTCGTAAGGAAAGGTTACGGTTTCACCTAGGCTGATTAGCGACATCGTAGTTGTAGCCACTCTGTTCTGTTCCGGAGTCAAATTGTTCAATTGGGTTGGCATCGTCTGCGTATACGGCCTTGGTTGTGAATTCATAGCTTTAGATGGTTGCAAGCCCCTCAGTGGCGATCCGTTAGGATTGGAAAATTTGAATCCGGGGACTTCTGAGTTTCCAGAGTATTCCACGTAATCCACTTCTGCGCCTTTCAATTGCGACAGGCTCAACTGATCGATGAAGACAGAGAACCCATCATGCTCAAAGATTGTATCGAGCGCTCCTGCTGCGGATTCAAGTTGCATTGAGTACTCACCGGCCACGATAGCGATTCTCAAGCCATTTACGGGCGGTCTTTGTCGATGCAAAATCGCCTTGATTTCTTTGATTGCATTGTCTGTTAGCGTTATCATTTGAGTCACAACGAAACTCTGAGTTTATAAATTAGGCCATTCTGATCCACCGCTTCAGCCCGCGCAAAACATCCGCCGATCAACACTACCGTTCGCTCATATCCACGACGCGCGGCTCATGCACTGAATTTCAGATGTGTCTACCTTCCTATCGGCTGTAGACCGGCTGAACAACACCCCACCTGTCAATCAAGATCCACTCTCAGCTTTTGGCACACAAGGTCAGATCTTTCTTGGTATCGGACTGTCACTGCAAAACGAAAATGTCCTTTCGTTCGAGTGGCAAGCACGCGCCGTCCCCTCATTTCGAATTATTCTGGATAGCTCCCAGCCGTCAAGGCTAAGGTGACCGGCTTCACCTGTGGCATTTGGGTGACATTCGTGTGCATGGCTCGGGCTTCGGTCAGGATTGGGGATGGTCGCTGCCACTACCATCCTCGGCTCTTTTCACGACCGCTTCAGGAAAGCAGTTCGCGACTGTGGGTGTAGGCCTTGACGACCAAAACAGTTCAAAATAGAGAACGATGGCCGATTACAGCTTAGACCCTGAAGATCAAAACAGTGCCCGGACGCGAGTGACGCCCATTTTTAGTTGGCTCCGCGAAAACGGTGGGAACGACTGGCCTACAGAGTTGTTGCGTTTAGCAGACGGTATCTGTGTTGCCAACGACGTCGGAGCACTCTTGTCACTTGCGGTTGGAGAAGAACGAACCGTGCAACCAAGCCCGGCGCGGCTGGCGTGGATGATTCGCAATGCGCATCGTCTCGCACCGAATGATGGCCGCCTGTGGCGCGAATATTCGACTCGCCTCGGTAAGGACCAAGCGAAACAGAAAGCCTTGGCTAAGCTGGATGGCGGTACCAGCACGGGAATTTCTAAGCAATTCATTTTTGAAGGACCCACCCACGCAGATTGTCTAATCGAGTGCGAACACGCACTTATCTGGGTCGAAGGGAAGCGGAACGACTGGCTCTCCCCATGCATTAAGTGGGACGTCACGCGGGATCAATTGGCACGGAATCTGGAGGCTGCTTGGATATTGGCCACCGCAGTCGAGAAGGATTTCTGGCTCGTGATCTGCCATGAGCATGAATTGAAGCACCATGAATCCGCATTGGTGGATGGATATCGGACTGGCACATGGAACGCCGGATGGCCTCACCTATCCACTGAAACCCGTTCGCTGTTCCGGGGAAAGATTGGCACCCTGACTTGGGCAACGATCTTCCGTCACTGGCCTGGGTTGCCCCATTTGTAGACGTTCTCCGGTGGGAACTCCAACCCCAACAGAACGGATAGAACAACTCCCAGAGCCACAGAGAAAAAAGGGCTTTAAGACGAGGTCACCGAAAACGTGTTCTGCCTGTTCTGGTCGCATGAACCGGAGCCGAACGGAGGCGACTCGGCGAGGGCACCCTTGGCAGCCAATGAATTCCAACCACCTAAACTCGGCTGCAGAACATTTGAATTTCGTCAATTGGTGCGTTGCTTTGAGGACTGATAGAATGGCTGCTTGTGGCGAACCTTGGCAGGCGACATTTTTGTTCTGAACAGCCCCATGATTGCCCGGCATGGATGAACAATGGGAATCTCAAATGAAGACCGTCCACACCGCTCGAACGACCGCTCAGCGCACCAGCCGCCAATGCTGAACGCTCACGGCAGATCGCCATATAACCTCAGCTTCACCGCCGCATCGCTCCGACCGGACCTCGCCAGAATCGTCGCCGAATCATACTTGGCCGTCAGGGACTGGGACCTCGCCAAAGCCCACGTTCTTTCATCCAACGCACTTCAATGCCGGACGGCAGGCGGCGGGGAGCGTCAGGAGCGAGAACTGAGACTGCGCCTGAAACGCTTGACGGATGATCAGCTCACGCTACTCGCACAGGCCACCTCCGAAGATCGCGCCGCAATTGCGTGGCTGGCGGCGCTGAAGCATATTCAATTTGCATTCGAATTTGCGGCAGAGGTGCTGAGGGATAAACTCGCAGCATTTGATCCTGTGCTACGTCCTTCCGATTACGAAGCCTATGTGGACATCAAGTCAACCAGTCACCTTGAGATTAACAAGTTGTCCGACGTCTCGCGGAGCAAGATTCGGCAAGTGCTCTTGCGCATGCTCCGTGAAGCTGGACTTTTGGGCGCTGGCCCAGGTTTGGGGACCATCCAGCGCCCCATCCTGTCCCCGCAGGTGCTTCGCGCAGTGACCGCCGACAACCCTCGATGGCTTGCCGGATTTCTCGTGCCGGATTCGGAGGTTTGATAATTGTGATTGACGCCAATATGAATGACTTATCGGAGCGCTTATTTCAGATCTTCCGGCATCCTGACTTTCTCTCAATGAAGGGTCTCGCCAACGAGGTGCCAATTTTTATTCAAACCTATAAGGCTTCGCACGAGGATGTTGCACGGCGCATGGTTGATAGCCTGGTGGTAAGGTTGAGTAACAATGGAATAACGGTCAAGGCCGTAGATCTCTTTACGTTGGTCTTGGAAGAATTAGAAGAGCACCACATTCTGGAAGCCCTTATTAATGATGAGACATCGTTTGAAAAGATTGAACTTCTGGAAACCCTCCAGAACTACGCGGACCCGAAGACTCACCTCATACCCCGCCTCATCCGCGCAATCGGAGACGAGGGGACACAATTGACGCTTATTACTGGTTCAGGGCGGATCTTCCCATTCATGCGCACCCACACCATTCTTGAATCTCTCCAGCCCGCCATGTTGCGCCACCCGGTGGTCATCTTCTTCCCCGGCGAGTATAATCAGGATCCAAACGGCGGCTCGCACCTGCGGCTCTTCGGAGCCGTCCCCAGCCCAAAGATCAACAACCCCTATTACCGAGCGACAAACCTTGACCATTACAGGCTCTAACCCGATGAAGATTCATGAACTATTTCTAAAACCTGTTGATCGCCCGATAGACGGTGTGATCAAGGCCGATGACGCACGCAACCTCAAAACTGAGCTGGACGAGTACGTGGTCACGCGGGATGTTGAAAGAGGCTTGAGTGTTTTTACTGACCGCTACCTGAATGAGTTTTCAGCAAATGGTGTCTGGATATCCGGCTTCTTCGGCTCCGGCAAGTCGCATCTCCTCAAGATGCTCTCGCTCGCTCTTGGCAGCCAGCCGCTTCCGAGCGGTGAGCGTCCGGCAGATATTCTCCTGCCAAAGATCCTAGATGAAGTCGTTCAGGCCGAACTGCGAAAGGCCGCTGCGATTCCGTCTCGAAGCATCCTGTTCAACATCGATCAGAAGCACGACGGGATCGGAGGAGATCACTCAGCTCCGATTCTAGAAGTGCTGGTGAAAGTGCTGTATGAGATGCAGGGGTACTTCGGGAAACAGGGTTACATCGCCAGATTTGAGCGTGATCTCGATGTCCGGGGTGAATACGTGCCGTTCAAGGAGACCTATCTCCGGATCAACGGCACCTCTTGGGAGACAGACCGGGAAGCTCTTGCCACTGCGCGAAAGGCTGCGTTCGCCAAGGCCTACTCGGCCCATTTCGGAGTGACCGAAACCGACGCAGGCAACCTGATGCGGCAGGTCCGCGAAGACTACCGGGTATCTATCGAGAGCTTCGCGCAGATGGTGAAGGACTACATCGAGCGGCAACCCGCAGGCTTCCGGCTGAACTTCTTCATCGATGAAGTCGGGCAGTTCATTGGCCAAGACTCCAATCGGATGCTCAACCTTCAGACGGTCACGGAAACTCTGGCCACGGTGTGTAATGGCAAGGCCTGGGTCTTCGTGACGTCGCAGGCCGATCTGGAGGGCGTCCTTGGTGCCTTCAGAGGTTCGGGAGCGCACGACCTCAGCAAGATCATGGGCCGCTTCAAGACTCAGTTAACGCTGGCCAGTGCGGATGTACGCGAGGTCATCCAGAAGCGCCTCCTCGCCAAGAAGGAGGACGAGCCGGAAGTCCTGAGCGACATCTATGATCTGGAGAAAGACAACCTCCAGACGTTGTACCGTTTCGGCGACAACTCAATCAACCTGAAGAGCTGGCGCGGAAGTGATGAGTTCTGCGGATTCTACCCGTTCCACCCCTATCAGTTCGACCTCTTTCAACTCGCGATCCAGCAGCTATCGAAGCATAGCGTGTTCACCGGGAAGTACCTTTCCGTCGGCGAGCGCTCCATGCTGGCCGTGTTCCAGGAAGTCGCGAAGACCGTGCGCAATGCGGACGTGGGTCGCATGGCTACCTTCGATCTCATGTACGACGGCATCGCCGCCTCCATCCGGGGCGATATGCAGACCTCGATTAAAATTGCCGAGCGGCAACTGGGCGAAGGCCTGCCTATCCGTATCCTGAAGGCCCTCTTCCTCCTGAAATGGGTGAGGGAGTTTAAGGCTACTCCTCGCAATGTAGCCATTCTGCTCATCGACACGCCGAACATCGACATCCGTGCTCACGAGAAGGCAGTCCGTGAGGCGCTGGCGTTCCTGGAAAGCCAGTCTTATCTCCAGCGAAACGGTGATCTCTTCGAGTTCCTGACCGACACCGAGAAGGATATCGAGGTCGAGATTAAGAACACCGAAATCGAAGATTCCCAGGTGGCGGACCTTCTCTGTAAGGTTATCTTCTCTGATGTCCTCCGCGACCCTAAGATCCGCTACGAAGGCAACAATCAGGACTACACTTACGCCCGCAAGTTGGATGAGCAACTCATCGGAAGAGATGCTGACGTGGCTATCAACGTCATCACAACGGAGAACTTCTTACACGCCGATGCCACTACTCTTGCCATGCACAACGTCGGCAAAGCGGAACTACTCGCCATTCTTCCGCAGGAAACCCGCTTGGTCGATCAGGCGAGGTTGTTCCTTAAGACGCAGAAGTACGTTCAACAGAACACCGGAAGTGGTGATGACACGCGTAAGGCCATTCTCGACCAGCGCGGCCAGCAGAACAGCATTCGGCGTACGAATATGCAGGAACTTGCCAGCGGTTTACTCGGTAAGGCTCCCCTGTACCTGAACGGTTCCCGCCTTGATACGGTCGGAGAGGGCGACGCCCGAAACCGTTTTGCCAAAGCATGCCAGGAACTCATTTCCTTTGCCTTCCCAAGCCTACGGATGTTGAAGGGCACCTACGACGAGACCACACTGTCGAAGGCACTCCTCGACTCCAACGAACTGCTCTTCGGTCAGGACCAGGCCCCCACCGAGGCCGAGCAAGAAATCATCACATACGTGATGCGGAACCAAAACAACGGCGAGCGCACCTCAATCGAGGAGATCATTCGGAATTTCAACCGTCGTCCGTACGGCTGGTATCCGATGGCTGTCCTGACACTCATTGCCAGGCTGTTCCGAATGGGGAAGGTAGAACTTCGAACGCCAGAGTTGCTGGATGCCAGAAGCGCTCTAACCTACCTGAAGAACAGCAGACAGCACGGCAGCGTGCGAGTGCGCCTCCAATCGGTGGTTGATCCCGCTAAGGTCATCGCTCTCAAAAACTTTCACTACGATTTTTTTGATCGGGCCAACGCCGGGTCGGAGGCGCGTTCCGTGGGCGAATTCACGGCAGCCGCTTTCGAAGCCGAGGCGCGTGACCTCGGAGTGTTGCTGGACCAAGTCCCCCGATACAGTTTCTTGGAGCAACTTCGTCCAGTTGCGGAACGCCTCACAAGGCTGGGAGAGAAGGATTATGCCTACCTCTGCAACAATCTAGCCGACTTTCAAGAAGAGCTTCTCGCGGTGAAGGACGAACGGCTATCGCCGATCAAGGCCTTCATGCGCGGCCCCCAGCGAGTTGCGTACGATGACGCTACTTCATTTCTGCGCGAAGAGGAAGCGAACTTTGCCGAACTGCCCCCAATAGAGGTGCAGCCGCTACGGGATCTGGCCGCCTCACCCACCCCATATCGGGGCAGCGCAGTACCCTCTGCGAAGGCCACTGTGGCAAGGCTGCGGGGCCTTATCAAGGACCTGCTCCAGTCCGAACGTGATCTGGCATTGGCGACGATAGCCGACCACGAGTCCCGAATCCGGGCGGTGGACGACTTCATTGCCCTCAATGAATCCTCACAACAGCAGGTGTTGGCTCCGACCTTTGCGACTCGCCAGGCAATGGAAGGTGCCCGTTTCCTATCGGGCATCAGAGATCGTCTACAGCGCTACACAACACAGGACTATCCGGCGCAACTGGCTATGGCCTCCCGTCTCGCGGCTGCTCTGCGCACATGCGCTGACGGTCCCGGCGTAGAACCCGGCCCCACCCCTGCTGTAGTTCGGTATACCGCCGTCGCAAGCCTTCAAACACAGTGCAGGCTTCCATACATTGCCACGCAAGCCGACCTCGACCAATGGCTCGCCGCCCTCAGAGCAGCGGCCCAAGCGGAACTAGACAAGGGGAATCGCATCAGTCTGTGATCGGTAAACCATGAATACTACGGCCCTCAAATCTTTTGCTCCTGCCGTTCGACGCCAACTCATTGAGGCGGTCACCCGGAAACTTGATTTTGTTCTCTCGGCGCAAACGCCGGACTACGTCACAACTTTTGCCTCTCAGGTTGCCGTCCTACGAAGGTTGGCGCTGCAAGATCGCGTTGGCCTTATAGAACGAGTCGCTTATACTTGGTTCAATCGACTAACTGCGCTGCGCTATCTGGATGCAAAAGGTTGGCATCCCTTTCTCGCGCGTATAATTACCCCAGCCAGCGCTGAAGAGACACAGCCGGAAATTCTGAAGTTGATGCGCAAAGGCGCATTGCCCGCAGAGCTAGGGCGACACACAGATCCCACTCGACTTAACGACCTACTTGACGGACGCATTCCTTCGCGCGATCCCCAGGGTGAAGTCTATCGGTATCTGTTCTTGGCTGCTTGCCACCTCTATCACGCTCTTCTGCCGGACGTGTTTGAGCGCCTGGACGATGAAGCCGAACTTCTGCTGCCTGACGATTTGCTCACCGAGCATTCAGTCGCGCAGCCGTTCAGGACTGAAATCACAGATGATGACTGCGCTGAGGTGGAGATCATCGGCTGGCTCTACCAGTTCTACATCTCTGAGCGAAAGGATGAGGTTATGGCCCGAAAGAGCGCCGTGCCGAAGGAAGACATCCCCGCCGTCACGCAGCTCTTCACTCCGCACTGGATCGTTCGGTATCTCGTTGAAAATTCACTCGGTCGCTTATGGCTCGTGAACCGACCTGAGTCACGACTGCGCGAGCAAA
This sequence comes from uncultured Acidobacteriia bacterium, assembly GCA_903881085.1. Lineage (GTDB taxonomy): Bacteria > Acidobacteriota > Terriglobia > Bryobacterales > Bryobacteraceae > CAIRSA01. The sequence goes on along the minus strand of CAIRSA010000450.1, from coordinate 40,033 downwards.
TGCCCTATTACATTGAGGGAGAGCTGGAGACCGACTTCCTGAGAATCGAAAGGCCGGAAAATATTCGCGTGCTCGATCCCGCTTGCGGTAGCGGACACATGCTTACCTATGCGTTCGATATTCTTTACGCAATCTACGAGGAGGAAGGTTATCCGGCGAGCGACATTCCTGCTCTCATTTTGAAGCACAATTTGCATGGCCTTGATATCTGCCCTCGCGCCGCTCAACTTGCGGAGCTTGCGCTCCTCTTCAAGGCTAGAGAGAAATCGCGCCGGTTTTTCCAGCCGGAGTCTTGGGTCCGGCCCAATGTCATGGAATTGCGCGAGGTACACTTCACGGAAGACGAGTTGCCCAACTATATCCATGCTCTCGATCTGGGTGAGCTGTTCAATGAGAGCTTGCTGCGCCTGATGTACCAGTTCGAGGAGACGAAGAACTTCGGTTCGCTCATCCAACCGTGTATCGACGGGCAAACGATTGCCTTTGTCCAGGGCACCGTTGAGGCAAAAAACCTTGGCAGTCAGCTTTTCTTGCACGAGACGCACCTGAAGGTTCTGCGCGTGCTTGAACAAGCCGGGGCACTGACCCAGCGATATCACGTAGTCGTGGCCAATCCGCCCTATATGGGGGCAAAGAATCAAACGGTCTCGCTCAAGAGGTTCTTGGAACAGCATTTTGAGTCCTTCAAGGCGGACTTGTTCTCGGCGTTTTTTGTTCGTTCCAGAACACTCGCATTGCCGTCTGGTCTTCTCGGTTTTATGAGTCCGTTTGTCTGGATGTTCATCGCATCCTACGAGAATCTAAGGCATGAGCTGATTGAACGAGCCTCAATACTTTCGTTAGTTCAACTTGAATACTCTGGCTTCGATGGCGCTACAGTGCCGATATGTTGCTTCACCCTCAACAATCAACACAGACCAAAACACAAAGGAGCATTTATTCGTCTGTCAAGCTTTCGAGGAGCCGAAAACCAAGCAGCGCCAACACTCGAAGCTATTCGCAATCAAAACTGCGGATGGTTCTATCTAACACCTACGGAAGAATTCAAGAAACTTCCCGGATGGCCTATTGCCTATTGGCTGACCTCCCGAACAAGAGAGTGCTTTGCGAACAACCCGCCACTTGAGAGTATTTGTAGCATTCGTGAGGGAATCAACACAGGGAACAACGCCCGCTTTCTTCGCTATTGGAGCGAAGTGGGTTATTCGAAAATAAGCTTTGACACGCAACCAGCAGGCTTTGTTGAACAAAAATGGGTCCCGCATAAGAAAGGTGGCTATTTCAGACGTTGGTATGGAAACGCGGAATTCGTTCTCAACTGGGAGGGCAACGGCGTAGATGTTCACGCATTCCACGAGCTGCCTCTAACCTACAATGGTGCTCCAATGCGCGGCAAAGCCCACTTTTTTGAGGAGTCATTGTCATGGAGCCGAATTAGTTCCGGAAGGTTCGCAATTCGATATTATCCCGACGGATTTTCATACGACTCAACTGCACCCTCAATTTTTTCCGCTCCGGAGTATACGGCCTTTGTCCTTGGATTCTTGAACAGCGAGGTTGTGAGTTGTCTGCTCGCAGCCCTAAGTCCAACTCTCGATTTCCGACTCACGAACATTGGAAATCTCCCACTAGCTCTGAAGAGTGGTGATTCAGGTACTTGCGAGTCCGTTACTAAGATTGTCTCAGAGTGTATCTCTCTTTCCCGCTCCGACTGGGACAACTTCGAGACCTCGTGGGACTTCCGAGACTCACCACTGCTGCGACCAGGGGTCAAATGCACGACACTGGAGGCTAGCTGGCGAAATTGGGAGGCACAAAGCGCTGCGTCCATCCGGCGGATGCAGGAGCTGGAAACTGAAAACAATCGCTCTTTCATCAACGCATACGGCCTCTCTGAGGAACTGGATCCCGAGGTGCCGGAGGAACAGATCACCCTAGTCCGATCCGACATCCGCCGCGACACAGCAACGTTCCTCTCTTACGCCGTTGGCTGCATGATGGGCAGGTACTCGCTGGATCAGCCCGGCCTGATCTTGGCCAATCCGTGTGACACCGTCGAGACGTACGCCACTAAGGTTGGCAGATCTATGGACCAGCTTTTGTTCAAACCTGACGAGAATGGAATTGTTCCGGTGCTCGATGGCGAGTGGTTTGAGGATGACGTTGTGGCCCGCACGCGCGAGTTTATGCGAGCGACGTTCAGCGACGAAGTGCTTCGCGCCAATGTGCGCTTTCTTGAGGAATCCCTCGGTAAAGACCTCCGCAAGTATTTCCTGACCGACTTCTACAAGGACCACCTCCAGGCCTACAAGAAACGACCCATATATTGGCTGGTCCAGAGTCCTCGCAAGGGCTTCGGTGTTTTGATCTACTTGCACCGCTATACGCGGGACACTATGAACATTGTTCTTAATCGCTATCTGCGGGAGTACCAAATGAAGCTTCGCAGCCGTCTGGATCACTTGGCAAGTGTGCAGGTGAGCGAGACACTTAGTACCAGCGACAAGACCGCTGCTCGTAAGGAAACAGACAAAATGGCTAAGACATTACGTGAGTGTGAGGAGTGGGAGCGCGAGACACTGCTGCCCCTTGCCCAGGCACGCATCGAACTCAACCTGGACGATGGCGTCAAAGCAAACTATCTGAAACTTGGCGATGCGCTGGCTCCCATCCCTGGGTTCGCGTCGGAAGAGGAATAGAGACCTGACAACATGAAGCGAATTCACGACAGCCTGCATCGAGTCTTCGAGCGCAACCGCCTCGTGTTCTGGTACGACGCAGATGGTGAGTGGACGGAAACCTTTGACGCCTTTCCCGAGGGAAGCGTCGTGAAACTGAGGGTCGGTGGCAATGAATTCGGCACGAAGGTGCGGATTGTGCGTGATCCAAGCCCAGAAGCAAGGTTTCTCGTGTACATCCCAACCGCTCGCCCAGCGGATGCGGACAACTGGCTTTTGGACTTGCTGCTGCAGGGGTATGAGTACAGGGCGGACAAGGCATCGCTCGCCTTGCAGGAGGTCGGTCTGCCGCACGAGTTCCTGTACCTCGCAGAGGAGCACGCGGCGTTTTTCCGCAGCGAGAAGCGAACTCTGGCTCTCAAGGACCTGATCGACAAGGATGATCAAGCTCGCGATATCCGTCTGAAGATGATGGCTGTCCTCGCGGGAACCCCGGTCGAAGTCGATGCGATGCTCCTGCATTTCCTCGATACCACAGCTGAGAATGTGCTGTTTGACCCGGTCCAGGAGTGCCTTGACGGGGCATCCCTAGTGGAGCCATTTTGGCATGAGGTCGAGCGGCTCTTCGGCTACACCTCCCACATGCCATCACTCCGTGATTTCGCAGTCTCGCTGTTCCGTGGATCGAATCCACTTGACCGCCAGGTCACGCTTCAAGCCCATGCCAAAGTTTTCCTGCAACGATGGAAAGACAGTCAGGCACATTGCGTGTCGTTTCGACAATGGGCAAACCAGATGGAGCGTGAGCTTCAGGTCGCCGTCGCCTTGGATGGGATGGAGGATCGGGGCACCCTTGGCGATTGGGACACATTTGAGCTTTTCGAGAGGTTCACCATTCACCGCCTGTGCCAATCCTTCACCAAAGGTGCGGCGGCTGTAGACCTGCGTGCGGTGGTTCAACAGCGGAGAGGCTCATTCTGGTACCCGCAGCACCAGGATGGGTACGCCGCATTGGAGCAGGCGCTGGAACTTCGCGAGCTGATTGCGGCGGCTGAGATTTCTGTGGATTCGCTCGCCTCCGGGGTCAGCCGTTACATTGGAAGCTGGTGGCGGATCGACATGGCGTATCGCCGTTGCACTTGGCATTTGAGGCGCTACGGACACATACAGGTCGTCGAGCAAATTGCGCAATGGGCCGAGAAGTCATACGTGAACAACTTCCTGCTCCCCCTTACGGACCGCTGGAGCGATCTCGTTGGCCGTACTGAAACGTGGGAGTGTCAGGGAGTACCCGGCCAGTGCAGCTTCTTCAACTCTTACGTTCAGCCGTTTCGTGCCAAGGGGCAAAAGGTTTTTGTCATCATCTCCGATGCCCTCCGCTACGAAGCGGCTGCGGAGTTCGCGCAGAGGCTTCGTTCCGCCAATCGCTGGACCGCTGAAGTTGAGGCTCTGCTTGGATCGCTGCCCTCATACACTCAACTGGGCATGGCCTCTCTACTGCCGGGAAGGCACTGGACTGTGGATGCCGCCACAGCCGCTGTGACCGTGGACGGACGGAGCGCCACTGGCACTGCGAACCGCGCGGAGATTCTGAGCCTCGCCTGTGAAGGCCGCGCGACGGCACTCCAAGCCGAGGAATTTCTGGAACTGAACACAAAGACTGAGGGTCGCGCCCTGATGCGGGATCACGATGTCATCTACATCTTACACAACGCCATCGACAAGGTTGGGGATTCCGCGAGCACAGAGGCAAAGACCTTTGACGCCGTGGAAACGGCCTTCGCCGAGATTGAGGCGATCATCAAGAAGGTGGCCAATATCAACGGGAGCAACATGCTCCTCACGGCGGATCACGGCTTTCTCTTCCAGCAGGATGAGGTGGATTCCGGAGACATGGCGACAGTCCCGGCGGCGGACGAGTGGAGTTACCGTTCCCGGCGCTTCATCTTGGGGAAGGGGATCGAGTCCAGCTCAAAGGTGACCGTCTTCACCTCGACCGCGTTGGGCGTGAATGGCGATTGGTCTGCGGCGTTCCCATTATCGCTGGGTCGCTTCCCGCTCCAAGGTTCCGGAAAGCGCTATGTGCATGGTGGTACAAGTCTTCAGGAAGTGGTGATTCCTGTCGTCCGGATTCACAAAGCACGGGCGGATGACACGGAACGTGTGGAAGTTGAAATGATGAGAATTCCCGCCAAGATCACCACGGGGCAGGTTTCTATTTCGCTATTCCAGAAGAGAGCAGCCATTGACAAGGATTTGCCTCGTACGCTGCGGGCCGGGATCTATGCGAAGGACGGTACGCCATTGTCCGAGGTCAAGACCCAGGTGTTCGATTCGAAGGAAACGGAGGCCCGTCACCGTGAGACCACGATCCTGCTGGTGCTATCGAGCGCCGCTGATGCGTTCAACAACTGCGAGGTGGATCTTCGCCTTGAGGAGACGGTGCCTGGCACGAACCAGATCGTGACGTACAAGACCCATAGCCTGAAACTTCAGAAACCGTTTGCGAGTGACTTCGATGAACTCTGAACCCAAACCCGATGAATCGCCAGATTCCCCGATGCCTGCGCCGAGCCGCCTGAGCGCTCTGGATCAGAAGATCCTGTTGCACTTCTCGGGTCTGGTGGTGCGGAAGGACCTGACGAACGGCTTGAAGCAAAATGCTGTCGTTCCAACATATGTTTTGGAGTACCTGCTGGGACAGCACTGCGCTACGGACGATCCCGACGTGATCAAAGCCGGATTAGAGTCCGTGCAAAGGATCCTGGCCAAGCACTACGTCCACCGCAGCCAGGCGGAGTTGGTCAAGTCCACCATCAAAGAGAAAGGCCGACACAAAGTCATTGATAAGGTCACCGCCGAACTGAACGACAAGGGCGGGTTTTACGAGGCCGAGTTCACCAATCTTGGCATCAAGAAGGTGCCGATATCCGACGACTTTGTTCGCCGATTCCCCAAGCTGCTTGTCGGTGGCATTTGGTGTATCACCGATGTAACTTACGAAGTTGCTGAAGACCAGAAATCGAGTCCATGGCAGATTGACACGCTGAAGCCGATTCAGGTTGCCAGCGTGGACATCGAGGAGTTCCTGAAGGCGCGGAGCCAATTCACGACCGAAGAGTGGATGAACGTCCTGATGCAGAGCATGGGCTTCAATCCGGAAATGTTTGGTCGCCGGGCAAAGTTGCTCACCCTCATTCGCCTCGTTCCCTATTGCGAGCGCAACTATAACCTACTTGAGCTTGGCCCAAAAGGAACGGGAAAGTCCCACATATACGCTGAGTTCTCGCCTCACGGCATGCTCATCTCCGGTTCGGAAGTAACGACACCAAAGCTCTTCGTGAGCAACGCGACGGGGAAGATCGGGCTGGTAGGGTATTGGGACTGTGTCTGCTTTGACGAGTTTGCCGGGAAAGACAAGAAGGTGGACAAGGCGCTCGTCGATATCATGAAGAACTACATGGCCAACCGCACGTTCTCGCGCGGTATTGAGCAATTGACCGCCGAGGCCTCCATGGTCTTCATGGGAAACACGCAGAAGTCGGTAGCTTACATGCTCAAGCACTCCCACTTCTTCGAGCCGCTCCCGGACAAGTACATTGATTCCGCCTTCCTGGATCGAATCCACGCGTTCAACCCCGGCTGGGAGGTCGCGCCCATCCGGCACGAACTGTTCACGAACGGCTATGGATTCGTCGTCGATTACATTGCCGAGGTGTTGAAGCAATTGCGCACGGAGGACTTTACCAGCACCTACAAACAATACTTTGAAATCGCATCGGAACTTTCCACTCGGGACCAGACTGGCTTTGAGAAGACACTCTCCGGGCTGATGAAGATTTTGTACCCGGACGGGAAGGCGACTCCCCAGGAAATTGAAGAAATCCTTTCGTTTGCGATGGAGGCACGCCGCCGGGTTCGTGAGCACATTCTACGCATCGACGATACTTTCAGCCGCCATGATTTTGTCTATCGCAGACTTGCTGATGGATCGGTTAAAAAAGTTCTGACGCCGGAAGAGATCCAGTATCCTACCTTCGCGGCCCCGAAGGTGAAACCGCGTGATGCCGAATCTGATGAGATCGAAGAAATCGAACTAGCATCAACGGATGACGTGGCCACGGAGAGTATTCCAGCGGCCACCGTAAATGAACCACCCAAAGCCGCAGTGCAGCCCGGACACCTGGTGGTGCCAGAGAACACAAAGGGCTGGAGCTATCGTCGGCTGTTTGCCGCGCATCTACGAGGAGCGCGGAAAATCACGGTCAACGATCCATACGTGCGACTCTTCTTCCAGGCGCGGAACATGATGGAGTTCTTGCAGATGGTTCATGACCTAGTACCCGAAGGCGACGAGGTGGCAGTGAAATTGGTAACGCAGTCCGACCGGGAGAGTTGCTTTAAGCAAGCGGAGTGTCTCGACCAAATGGTCAGCAGCTTTGCCGGAACCTGTATTGCATTTATGTGGGAATTGGACCACAACCCGAATTTCCACGCTCGTAGCATCACGACAGACACGGGCTGGAAGATCACCATTGATCGTGGCTTGGACATTTTTCAGAAATTCGAAAGCGGCCCCTTTTCTGCAGAGCAAGCCATCCAAGAGGCGCGGCTCACACGCGGTGCAGAGATTAGCTACTTAAGACTTTAGGTGGTTGCTGGCATCAAAGGTCTGCCCAATCGTCCTCTGCCGGTTCGTTTGCGTGCAGACCGGTGGGCGAAAGAGAGCAGAGGCGGACCAGACTGGTCCCTGGCGCGCCAGGACGACAGAACGGACAGAACACGTTGTCGGAGACCTCCTTTTAGGGCCTTTCTTTCTCTGTGGCTCTGGGAGTTGTTCTACCTGTTCTGTTCGGTTCAGGTGCAGCATCATCGCGCATATTACAAAACGCGCAAAATTCGTTGCTTGGCCATACAAGTCGAAACCCAAGACTAGGAAGCGTCGAAGATTACCGCCCGCTGCAAAGTCCGCCTTGGATGAATTTACGTTCGAAAAGCTCTTGAGCTGTAGCACCGACCGATCTTGCGCACTTCTGCTTGGTATCTGTCTCCCTAGAATTTTGAAGATGGAGATTCGCTGGACTAGATTTCGCGGCCTTCTTGCCGCTGTCTCCGAGCTTGCGTTTCGGACAACGCTCTTTGAGATGTCTTTCTAGGTGCTTGGGCAGAACCCCACATTGGCATTGTGGACAAAGTGTGGGCCTGGGACGGACGGTTTCGACTGGCTCCACGGGGAGTGCTGTTGCGGCAGGAGGTCCTTTCTCTCTCGTGCGCCTGATCCGTGCGCTCGGTCGCGCTACGATTGCATCAAGCTCACGGAGGCATTTGGTTTTATCAAAATCAGATTCTGCGCCAAGCCTGCCGATTACACCTGAGCCAGAGCAACGGTTACAATTTGGGTTGGCTCCGCGACAAGTGCAGTCAGACACTCATTAAGGTATCACGTTAGAAAGAATGTGACTACCGGCACAAGATATCCTGTCTGCGACAATTACTATTCCCATCACCGACAACCATTCTTCCCTATCCTCGACTGGCCACTTCCCTCACATTGCATCTGAGACGGCTCGGACGCCGCGCCGCCGCAACTCAGTTCGCATCGCGGCCAACGCGGTTTCGATCATTGTCTCCAGATCCCGGCGCTTGATATTTTGGTGTCGCTGGATCATGTGAACGGAATGGCCGTCTACGAAATGGGCATCCATTACGGCGCGAACATCGGGCGGCAAATCGCACATGAGATCGGCTGCAAGTTCGGTGGGATTCAGAATCATACCGGTATGTATAATCAGGGTCGCGGTAAGATGCCGGTCATCAATATTGGGTTATTCGGAAGTGGTCGGGCGGTCAGGATTCCCATTTCTCCCAGCCGAGTGGACTCTCATCCCAATTGGGTCAGTGGTACGAATTCCGTGGCTTCGTAGACGAACGCTTCCCATTCGTTCGGTGCGTACCCGAAAATCGTGAGTTGGCGTCGAATTGTCGCGGCGTTATCCAAAATGTCGGCGGCCTGGATGATCGTCTCGTACTTTGCAAGCGTCTCGCGGGCCATGCTTTTCGGTGGGTAGGTGATGAGCACTGCGAGTGGCGTATTGATGAGCTGCAACTTGTTCATCTCCTCGGCGGCGCATCCGTACTGGTTCTCGTGCTCCACTGCGACCGCGATGTATTTCGCGTATGTGACATTGGACCGAAACCATTTCATGTCCTTCTCGTGGTACATGATGACATCAATCGTGTAGTACTCATTCCAGGATTGGAGGCCAAGTTCATGAGCAACGGCTGTGATATGTTCGCGCATCACTCTCGTGTACGCTACGGAATCGTATTTCGTGATGTCTTGCCAGCACGCCAAGATCTTCGCCTTAGCGTCTTCGTGATCAAGCACGGTCCGAAAGGCGGTGTAGAAATCGAGCGGCGAAGGGTTCTTATGATATACAGGTGAGGTAACGGAAACCATATCAGATGTCTCTCCAAATGCTCCGTTCCGGAGCGCGTCCCTATTCTAGCGCCGCCATCGGAAGAAGTCCCAGACTCCGATTTGAATCCATTCGCTGACTTTTCGGGGAAGCTGGGAACCCATGATTAGCCGGAGGTGATCTCGTCGTAAATGACAACCGGCCCGCTTGCCACAATATGTCCCCAAAGTCTTGACTAAAGGCTGTGGTTTAAAATGTGCTCAGATGGTGAAGGCCGAGATCAAGCCAAAGCAGGAGTATGCGCTGCGGGAGAAGGGCAAGTCAGGTGCTCCCCTCCAGCGTGTAAGAGTAATTGAGCATGTCCGCCGGAACAAGTGGCGGGTCGAATGGATCGACCCGAATCCCGGATTGGTGGACTACGTCGAATCCGGAGAACTTGTGGTCCCGTGGAAGGAACTCAAGGCGTACCAGCAGGAAATAGCAAACGAGAAACGTACCAGGGAGCACAACGTTAGCAAGGGCTACGATAATGAGGACTCTCCGGTCGTCAACGCGTTGCAGCAGGTGTTTGAAAGTGCAGCAGAGGGTGTCGATTTCATCAAGGGATCACTGGTGGGCATGCCGGAAGCAATTGGTAGACTCAGGACCAGAGCAGGGATGGAATCCAGCCCGGCGTCACCGGTAACCTACACCGACCGGCAAGGAAGGCTCCATATTCCGTTTGATGTGGCATTGGACTTGGGTCGTCGCTTCTGTGCCGCTGAACCATCCACCGTTCTCACCGACGTTGAATCAACCGAAATGGAGTGGTCACACAAGGCCAGGGTGGGCGAGAGCCACATCGTGGGTCTCCTCAATAGCTACCGAGCGTCTTGGGCACTGATCCGGCAGTGGGCAGGCCATGATGCGGCAATCGCACAGCGGGAGGCCGAAATTCAGAGGCTGGAGCGGCTCGTTTGGGATGCAGTCTACGCGCTGCAAAAAGCCGGGCTGGACTCCCAAGCGGCAAGGCTCCGGCGTGCTGTTGAACGAAGTTGATTTGACATCTTGCGATTCGACGACGCTCGCCGTTCGAATCCCGAGCGCCTCCCGACTGTCGTTACACAGATGCCGACTGTATGGACCGTTTTCGTGCCGTGACGGAATGCGTGCGCGTTGCACGATACGAAGGGTTGGTATTGGAGGATCCGGATATTCCCTAGAAGGCCAATCGTCGATACTGAGATATAGTGAGTGCCTGGTCGGCCAGAATGCCAATTCTCCCACCAGGTAGATTCCCATCCCCTCCCTGGCTGCGCTGTCGAACAGTGCCGACGTGCTCACCCGGATACATCGTCTTGGCCTTCCAAGGTATTTTCGTGCGCACGGAGGCAGTTCGTCGGTATTGAGGGGGCCAGGAATGCAATAAACGCGCCGTGGAATGAAGCGGAACTATATCCAACAGAGCAGAATTGGCAAGGTCGAAAATCCGCTGACTGGAATATTAGCCGTTAATCAAGATCCGGATCGGTCCTTGGCGGAATGAGGGGTTGGGCTTGGGCGTCCAAGATGTAAGCCAGAACGGCTTCGCGGGTGCTTCGAATGATAGCTTCCCAATCAGTCGTCGTGATCGAGGTTGGACCAATGCTAATGATTCTGACGGTCGCCGCACTGCCGGGCCGATGGTACCAATCGAACCCTTCAACAAATGCAGTTGCGCCGGGGTTTGAGTCTCCCAGGTTCTGATCGCTGTGTTGGAAGTCATCGTGTAGGAACTGAACGCCGTGTCCAAGGTTCTCTAATCGCGCACCGGAATCAACCCAGCGAATCGTCATTGGACTGGCGACAGGCAATATTTGTTGTTTCGCGGTCTTCTCATCTGCGTTTCTGCTCATGCTCGACTTCTTTACCATATCAGACCGAATAGAACTCGGATAATCATCACAAGATACGCCGAGGGCCTAAAGAACAAGGCACTTTCATCCGATCTTGGGAATGATTACCAGAATATCGCCACGGAGGTAAGACAATGAGAACAATAGTGGTCCTGCTCCTACTGACGGGAGCAATACTGATGGGGCAGGCCCAGAACCCGGCGGACGCAGAACGAGCGCAGAAAGCCGAGGAGGATCAAGATAGAAGGGATGCGCACCGGCTCAAGATCAGCATTGCAGAGTTGCATTACAGGAGGCAGGCTGCAGAGGAGAGTCTCAGGAAATTAGCAGAGCAGTTAGGGCTTACCGTGGAAGATGCCAGGGAAGTGGAGAATGTCCGACTCCAGCGGGATGCAGAATCTTTAGGTCTACCACGCGAGGTGGTCAGAGAACTGAAGGAAAAAGAATTAGCTGAGGCACGTCGCCAGAGGGAACATCCTGATCCGAACTATGAGAAGAAGAAACTGGAGAGGGAAAAGGAGTTCAACAAGACACAGGAGCAGGCCAAGAAGAAGGACCAACAGGCCCGGAGGAAGGATGAACGCGCTAGACGGCAGACTGAAGAGGAGGATGCGTGTTATGCACTCTACAAGACACCCACGAGCCAACTGTCAATGGCCGATCAGAACCACCTCAAGGACTGCTCTCGCTATGGACTGTCGAGCGATCTTGCCAAGGCCATCCGGAGACATGGTGAGTAGCAACGGCGGCAGGACCTCTGAAGCGGCCCATGTCCCGGCGGCGGACGGTTCTAAAATGCATTCGTCGTATCCTCGTTGTCCTCGGCTTCTCTCATGACGGCAATCCAGTTGAGGTTTTGGAGTTAATCCAATCATGGCTCAAGCAAGAGCGCAGTTTGTTGGTGCTGCCGGGCAGTTTTTCGTAGCCTACTCGCTCGCAGTGCGAGAAGTAAATGCGAGCCTCACACTCGGCAACGCCCCGAGTGTTGACGTGTTAGCATCATCTTCCAGTGGGTCAAGAACTCTAGCAATTCAGGTCAAGACTTCTCGGTGGGCACATCGTCGCACTAGGTATGGACGGAAAGATTGCCACGAATGGGATGTCGGAAGTGGTGTCATTGGAAAGTGCAGTGAGGGCTTTTGGTACGCTTTTGTGGACTTGCAGGAAGATTCCAGTGGTAGGTGGGATCCGGTTGTGTTTCTCGTGCCTTCTATATGGGTGGCGGATTTTGTTCAACCGGACTTCACTAGGAAGATGTACATTCTGCCCGGCGAGGCTATACCTCTCACGAAGAATCGATGGGATCTTGTGAAAGGATATCTATCTATGGATGCGGAAGCAACCACGTGGGCAAATAGCCTCCCCGCCGAAGCTCGCTGGCAATACAGTACGGAGCCACCAGCAACGCAGGTATCAACCTGATGGGCCGTCCTGAGGCGAGAAGGGGTTTCCTTGAATTCTGGCGATTCGGCGCAGACAGACCGCTCCCCCCTAGGTGTTTCTCCGGTTCTTTATGAAGGTTGAGAGCGGCGCACCTGGGACATGATATCCCGGATGGTTCCACCTTTAATGCCGGTGCGACGTTGTATTTCGACGGCGGTTAAATCCGGCTCAGCCGCCAGCATATTTCGAATTGTGTCAGCCTTGCTGGCCGGTTTGGCTGGCGAAATGGAGTTTTGCGATTCTAACAGCGCCACGCGTGACTCCAGGTGCGCCACACGGTCTCGCAGGGCAGCGTTTTCCTGTCGAATATATTGCATGATTTCGTTTACTGCGGTTTGAACCTGTTTCATGGTGGGCCGGTGCTGGACGGATTTGATGGTGTTGCCGAGGTAACTAGCCTGGCACGGATTACAAACTGCCCAATGGGGGTTCAGCCAGTTCAACCACTGCGCTGGCCGTCCGCATTTTCCACAAGTTTGGGCGCAAGCAGAACTCGCCTGTTGTGCCACGTCATCCCTCCGAAGGTCTGACCACGATCTTCCGAAGAGATTTCATGGCCGGATCCCGCTTGATTCCACCGTTGAACACTGACGGCGGTAGTGGCGGGCGCTGGTGCGGGGCTGAGTTCTTTCCCTGCGTCTCCTCGACAGCGGCCTGCGAAATGATGACGGAAGCTTCATCCGTTTTCAACTCTCGGAACCTGGCATATTGATATTCAAGGCGGACCACACATTCCGGACGGCTGGCATTGAACCGATATTTCAGGGTCTGGATCTTCAGGTAGCCGATGTTTTCTTCTGGCGAATTCTGAGGAACAAGTTGCAGCGACAGCACCAGGCTGGCCTTGAACAGCACAGCGATGGACTCGCTGATGTGGCTGGCATCGGGCGGGTCGGACAATTTCTTGGACTTTCGGAGTCCCTCGCGGTTAAGCTGGACGGCGGTCCAGAGTGCGCAGTTAGTGCGCTTTGCCAACTTCAAGAGTTCCTTCAGGTTCTTGCCCATGACGCCATACGAGTTTTCCCGCCCGTTGGAATCCCGCTCCGGCTCCAGTTCATTCAAGTAGTCAACGCAAATTAGATCCGGGTAACGGCCAATGCTCAACTTGAAGTCCTCTACGGCAGCATGAACGTCACTGGGACGCGCTGACTCCATCAGATCGCGGACTGCGATGGTGTAGCGACTGAGTTTTTCGTGGACGGCACGCAACTCTTCACGGTCAAGATGCCGGTACCGGCTGCTTGGAATGTTGGCAAGATTGCAGACGATACGGGTCTGTAGCTCGTAGTCCTCCGACTCACAGTTGAGGTACAGGACCGATGCGCCTGCACGCGCTGCCTCGGCGGCAATGGCGCACAAGGTCATGCTCTTGCCAACACCGGAACCAGCGGTGATGACCGCAACCTGTGTCCTTGCGAGTCCGCCGCCGGTCAGATCATCAACCGACGGGATGCCGGTCCGGAAGCGCTGTTGCGGCGAATTGAATTTGTCATAAACGTAGTCGGCATCGGCGGGCGTGAACATCAGACCGGCGCGGGGCGGCTCCAAACGGACTGCCAGTGCTTTGGTTAACAACTCTGGAATGGTGGCCGGGGCTTCCTTGCTTTCGCCCGTGATGATCTGCACTGCCTCCATTACGGCATTGTTAAGAGCACGGTCCTGACAGAATTTGTTGGCTTGTGCCTTCAACCAGCCCGGATCGGGCCGTTGATCACGAGTGGCAGCAAAATCACGCAGATGCTCGCAAGCGGTCCGGAAGTCGTCCTCGGTCAGACCTTTGGTGTCGTTGAGCGCGATCATGACAGCCTCCGGCGTCGGCACAGTGTCGTGACGCTGGAAGAGATCCTGAATCGTCTTGAACAATATGCGTTCGGCCTTGTCCTGGAAATACTCCGAACGGACAAAGGGCAGTAGCTGCCGGGCGAAGTCTTCATGGAAGAGAAGCGAACGGAGGATGGTTGGTTCAATGCGGCCATTTAGTACAAGAGAGTCTTGATAAGTAATGTTGGAGTTCATCGGAAGCATATCCTTTTCGGTGAATTGGGGCGGCTGGTGCGTAAACACTGGTCGCCTCGAACCGGATTTGGGATTGGGCTTGGCGCTTCGCGCTAACTGACGAAGCGAGTCAATGCTCAAGCCGGTTCTGCCAATATTTATACGAGCGAGTGTTGGAAGCCAGCGCAGGTCCAACGGTTCTAGGGGCAACTTTCTCTTTCAGAGAAAGATAAACCGGCAGTCAACAAACGCTACCGCGTTTTTTGCCTCTGGGAAAACAAGAATCGCTGACTATTGTTTGACTGTATCGGACAACCGTTTGACTGAAATCTTCCCTGCTCAACCGGACTCTTCCTCGCTCGATAGAACTATTCCTCGCTTGACGAATCTCTTCCCTGCTCAACTGAACTCTTCCTCGCGGTCGAGGATACTTCCGCGTTGCTGGCTTGCTGGCGAGTCTAGCCCGCTGTTCAGCCAGACTGTGTCCATCCTGCTGCCCCCGGCCAGTGTTCGAGGCGACAGCCGTGTGACTCGCGCCTGCCTACCGGATGGCTCCTTGTGGGGCGCGGAGGTATTTTCCTTGCATTGAGATGATTTCGCCGGTATTTCGGGGGCCAGAGAACCAGGAGAGCGTTGAGGAAGACGTTCGGTTGGATGGTGGGAAGCAGGCACGAAGCCAGCTCAGACCCCCATCGCAGACCGACAAGCACCGCGATGAGTTCAATCAGAAGGGCTTGTGCGATAGGGGCCGATGCATCCGCGCTGCATTGCTAGGCCAATTGGGATATTCCCTGGGTCACCAGAGGGAGTTTTGTTGATACATTCGAATGGGAGAAGTAAAAGCGTGTCTGCAGGTTATGTTTATATTCTGGCGAATGGATCAATGCCAGGACTCGTAAAAGTCGGAAAGACAATGAGGCTACCTTCTTCCCGAGCGGACGAGCTATCGGGCGTTACGGGAGTCGCCACCCCATTCATCGTGGTCTACGAAGAGCACTTCGACGATTGCGATGCGATAGAGGCGTTCGTGCACACGAAACTCGCGGAGAGCGGACTGAGGGTGTCCGACAGCCGTGAGTTCTTCCGGGCACCAGTCTCAGATGTGATAAAGGTGATTCTTGCGGCGGGTACCAAATCGCAACCTACTGCCTGCGGCACAACTGGCGTTGACGATTTGATCACGCCTGACGATAATGCATTTGCTGGTTTTCGGCTCGATGAGCGTTCATCTTCAAACCCTTGGGATGCGCTGATGGAAGAAGCGGACAAGCATTATTATGGCCTCGACGGATACATTCAAGACTATGCCGAAGCCTTCGCTCTGTATCACAATGCGGCTCGACTCGGCAGCCCCCTGGCTTGCCAACATTTAGGTGACATATACAGACGTGGCGAGGGCCTGTGTATTGACTCTCAGCGGGCGCTTGAGTACTACAAAGAAGGTGCAAGGAAAAAGAACTACCTCTGTTATGCAGAGATGACCAAAATCTTTCTGGAAAACGATCATGCTGAAAATGCCCGAAAATCATTCGACAAATTTGTAAAGGGTGGAGAGTCCGACGCCTGGAAGCAAGGATACTTTCCCGATCACCACATTGCATTGATGATTTCGGTGTTATCAGCCGTTTTTCGGCTACCGATCGATAACGGACCCTTTATCTTGACGGTGCGGGCCTACGTGCCGCAATTGTTAGCCAGTATCCAAAAAGTTGTCGATGATCCGCAGAGGGCAAGAGCATCCAATCGAATCATGATAAATATAGCTGTCAAACTCAGATCTCTTGCATGATGTGCGCGTCACTTGAGTATTGAAACTCGGTCGGTACCGGCTACACTGGATGTGCTGATCTGATTTGTATGGTGGGAATGGGGATGGGAGGTAGGAGCAGGGATACTGGATTCGTCCAGAGGTTCCGGCGGGCGGTTGGACCGCAGAGACCGGCTGGGATAGGGATTCTATACCCGGATAAATCCCCATTCTTGCGCGGTGGCAACACCGGCCATTTCACCTCAGCTTCTGTCAGTATTCGTCCGGCAGGAGCACGCACGTCGAGCTGCGGTCGGCCTCTGTAATAATCCAAATTTTGGTGCCGTCCGATAGGGTGTAAGCGGAAAGTATTCGCAAGTCCTGCACCAGGGCCAGGTCGTTCTCGCGCCTGTCCTCGTCGCTAACGTCTCCCCAATCGCCGACTGCGTGCCGCGCCAGGAAGGTGTCTGGCAGCCCGCCAGTGACCAGGAGCGCGTCCAATACGCCCCTAGTTGCAACGATTTGACCAAGTGGGAATGTCATTTGACCTGAGTCGAACCTTGTTTGATCTCGAATGCCGCAATCAGCTCCGGCCTGGTCCTGAGGAAGCCTATGCGATTCCGAAGTTCCCTTGTCGTGTTCGAAATCGCCGTTCGGGGAAGCTCGCCCCTGATGACCTTCGCCGCCGTTGATTTCAAACGTGCGTCGTGCCCAACGATGAAAAGCTTTTGCCGAATTGGGTTCTTGTGCCGGACCAGTTCTCCACCGCAGCCGCACAAGCATGTCGGCCTCGCTTCCCAGTTGGAAATCTCGTTTTCTGTTGTTTCGGCATTGCCTTTGCTGCGTGCGGATTTGTTGCGCTTCGTATTCGGTTCAGGCGTAGGCAAACCAGCAGCTTTGGCGGCGGCTGTCTCGGCACGCCGCCTAGCCCAGGCTTTGGTGAGCGCGATACTGCGGGCAGACTTTGTGGCGTCGCTCATCTTGAAACCTCCTGGCTGGTGGGCGAAATCTGGCTGGCCATAGCCGAAGTAATTTCTTCTTCCTCGGGGTTGATTGAAGCGAGAAGTGTGATCAACTCTTCGGCTTCGGATTCGCTCATCTCGTTCCATTCCGGGTCGCATTCCTCGGGCGGTGCACCGTCCAAAAGCCGCCTGATCTCATTTTTTTGAAAATCCGTCATCGTCAAGAACTCCCTTTTTGCTGCCCTTTGCCAATCGGAAAATGTTACGCCCCATTGGAGCACGCGGAAATACTTAAGCGCAATATTTTCAATAAGATAAAATATTTTTGATCCGTCTAATGCAACCCGCTAAATCTTCCTATGGAACCCCAAAAGATCCCGATTGAAATTCTTCTTACACCAGACGAGCTAGTGCTGCTCGACCGTGCTCGCGTCATTTCCACACCGCCGACCACCCGTGCGGAATTCGTCATTCTCACGCTGCGGTATGCATGGCTCGCGCTCGATGAAGCCTGCGAAATCGACATTGAGGTAGACGGAAGGATTCCACCATATGCGCTGCACTATTGGGAGGTAATGAGGCGTATGGCCGATGAGGGGCGGGCCAAAGAACACGCCGCCAGTTGATTTGCCATCAAGCCGCCGGATCGCGGTTGATCGGGAGAGCGGTGTAGACATCGCGGGTTCGACCCGCTTCGGATGCGACCAGGCCGGAATCGTTCGTCGTCGGGCAATTGGCCGGATTGGGATTTATGATTCCGGGGAATTCCCATCCATCTGCTTCTGGCACCGGTTGGCGTGCAAAGAAGATGGCCTGCTTTGGTATTTCCTGCGCGTTCTCTTGGGCTTGGACGCGTCTCCTGGTCTGTCAGGGGCCGAACAAGTCGGCAGGCGAAGAGAACTACTTCGGGAACGACAAGGGAGCTGCGACGCCAGACGGCAACGGCACTTGGACCGAACTGCCCGCCAGCGAATTGGTGCCAGTCGCGCTGGAACCGGCGACGGAGCTAGTATGTTCGCTTATTGGGCATCGGAGTATTATTGGAGTGCAACGTTATATTGTCGGCCTATTTGGACATCGACTTTGGAGGCGCATGGACACAACATCGAAAGTAGATCGTAGAAGTCATCAATGGGACGGCAAGCTGCTGAGCCACGGTCCAGATCCGAGTTCCCCTTTAGAGCGAAATCAGTTGGCCGGTGCAGCAAAAGCAGGACGCTGGGATGAAGTGCTGGAACTCCTCACCAATAACAGCTTTCTGGTGAATTCGGTTCGTCCAGATAGTCGAACTGGATTCACCCCCTTACACCAAGCCGCTTACAACAATGCTCCGCACGATGTAATCCGTCAGTTGATTGCGTTCGGAGCATTCCGGACATTGAAGAATTCTTCAGGGCTGCGCCCAGTCGATATCGCTAGAGACAAAGGATTTCATGATTGTATGGGTTTCCTAGAACCTGAAATCCTTCACCCCGTCGATGCTGCTCGCCTCGCGTTCATCCAGGAACTCTTTCACGGTTTAGTGAGAGCAACAATGCTTGGTTACAACATTGTCGAACCACTGAGACTACCTCAACTCTCCGTATTGACCGAATTCGGTGACGATTCACTTTGGTTTCCAATCCCAGGTATGTTCGGTGGCTTCAATCTCTGGTTTGAGGGGAATGGACGCGATGCGGTGCTTTGGGCTGAAAGTTGGAGTCGTATGGTAAACGGGTCCGGTATGCGACACCGCATCACCCCAGTTGAGATCATCCTTGTGGAAGAAGGATTTGCCTAAATGGAGGTAGAGCCTATGCTGGCTTGTGCTCGTCCACCAGCACAAGAGGGGTCCCGGAGTTATCGTTAACGGTCGGCACCCCGCTCTTCCAATTTGACCCTCAGTCCACTCTGAGGCCCGTCGGAAGGGGCCAAAAACGTATCTGGGGCACAGAAACCGTCTTGCCCTTCGCAGCCTTCTAAGCTGAGGGTCCCTGGTTCGAGTCCAGGCGCGCCTACCATTGTTAATCGCCCGTCCCGATTTTCGGGCGCTAGGCTATTAATAGGCAAGAGTCGATAGCCGAGACTGATCGCCCCCCGGAATCAGCGTGCAGGGCGAAACATCCACTCTTTCTCCAAACTCCCGTCCTTGTAGAGACGGATCCACTCCAATACAGTTTCGCCCTCTGCTGCCTCAAAATCGAACACCAGCTTGGCGAGGTGCCCTTTCACCGAAAAGTCGACGGAATACTCGTGCGTCTTCCCGTCCGCCACGAAATCCACTTGCTTACGGTTCGCCGGATTGTCGAAGTCAGTGATCGAGCCCCAAGAAAAGGTCTTGATAGGTGCGGTGGAAGAGCGCGCGGCAAATGAGATGCGCAGATTACCGCCTTCGCAAACATAGCTGCGCCGCACCAGGTTCACCTTGCCGCCGCAATGGACTTTCATCGTTCCAACTGTCCGGCTGAGGACGCAATCGCTGTAATTCTGCGTGCACCAGCCGTCCACTTGCGTTCGGAATTCGATCTCATTCGGGCGCTGCATGGCCGAGCGTTTCTCCGGCCTTGCACCGGTGTCCCCGGTCTCCTGTATCCACCGTTCGAGTTCCCGCCTCAGCCTGGCAAGCACGGGGGCGTGTTTCTTGTCTACGGCGAGATTCACTGTCTCATACGGATCCTTCTCCAGGTCGAACAACTCCTCCTCAGGCTTGCGCGCTGCCATGAAGCGGGACTGCAGTTCGCTCAATTGCCCCTTGGCATGCATCTGCCGCATGACGGCGAGCGTAGGGATCTCCACATCGCGGTCGGCATTATCGGCGGTGTATGGGATCTCCGGACGGAAGTTGCGGATGTACTTGTAGCGCGCATCCCGTATAGCACGGATGCGGTCTGGCGTTTCATCGCCGCGGTCACGGGCTGCGAAGACGTACTCACGGGTCTTGCGCTTCGGGCCGAGAAACGGTATGCCATGCATATTGGCTGGAACTCGGGCGCCAGCCAGTTGAAGTGTGGTCACCGTCAGGTCAATGCAACTGATCAGATCTTTCCGCGCGACTCCATGTCCTGCTCCTTCCACTTGCATGCTCTTCGGAACCCGAACCAGAAACGGTGTGTGGATGCCGCCTTCATAGAGATACTCCTTGCCGCGCGGCATCGCCCTGCCGTTATCGCCGAAGAACACGACGATAGTGTTCTCGAGTAGATTTTCGCGCTCCAATCTCGCCAGAACTTTTCCGACTTTCGCATCAAGCTGCTGGATCGAGTCATAATACATCGCAAAGTCTTCGCGCACCGCTGCGGTGTTGGGATAGTAGGGCGGCGGCGTGATCGTCGCCGGATCGACCGGGTTTTGCGTATCCCGCTTCCAGACGCGGTGCGCTTCATTGAAGTTCACCTGTGCATAGAAGGGCTGGCCGGGTTTGCGCTGGCTCCAGTCCGTGCCGTCGTAGGCGGGTTGCGCAAGCGTAAAGTTGAAGTCGGTCTTTCCGGTGCCGCGCACGCCTTCAGCGGGCTTCACGACGTTCGAAGTGTGATAGCCCGCTTCGCGCAGATAGTGGGTGAAGGGCAACACTCCCTCCGGGAGCATATACCCATCGCTGCGATGACTTCGGTGATGTTGCGCATCGATCGCGATCTGCCACATGCCGGTCAAAATTGCCGAGCGGGATGGCGAACAGATCGGATTGGTGACGTAGGCATTGTCAAAACGCATGCCTTCGCTGGCCAGCCTGTCGAGGTTTGGCGTAGCGATGGCCCGGTTGCCATAGCAGCCGAGGTCAGGGCACAGGTCTTCGCCAATGAGCCAGACTATATTCGGTTTTGCATTAGCGCCACGGGCAACACCCACGGCAAGGCCGGTGGCTGCGGATTTGAGTAGATCTCTTCGGTTTAGGGGCATCGGGTGCGCCTTAGAAATCATATCGCAGCGCGAACTGAACCACGCGCGCCGCGCCAGAGCCGGTGATACGTCCGAAGGTCGGCGAGTTCATGTTGACTATCGGGTTGCTCAGGTTTACATAGTTGAGCAGATTAAATGCTTCCCCGCGGAACTGAACGGAGCCGAACTCACGCGGCATTCGGAACACTTTCATGAACGCTGCGTCCGTGGTGAATGATCCGGGACCGATCAGGCTATTGCGTCCGTTGTTGCCGAATGCGCCTGCGACAGGGAGCGCAAAGCCTGACGTGTTGAAGTAGCGCGCAATCAATTCTGAGCGCGGGCGGTTGGGATCGAGGGTGGTATCGCCAACGACATTAGGACGTTGATTGCCGTTGTTCCGTCCCAGGCCGATCAACGCCACGTCGCGGCCCGAAATCACGCTGACCGGAAGTCCCGCGCTGTAATTGACGATTCCCGATGCTCGCCAGCCCCCGAAGGCAGAGGTGATCCAGCCGCGATTCTTCAAAAAAGGAAGATTCCAGACGCCATTCATGCGCAGCAGATGGCGCTGATCGAAGTCAGAGAGTCCGCGCTCGCCAGAGCCATAATTGAAGGGGTTCTGGACGGTGGATGAACCTGCGATGCTTGTCGAAGCGTTGTCGATGGATTTGGCATAGGTGTAGGAGACCTGTACCGTGTAATCGCGCGAGAACCGCTTTTGCAGCAGGGCCTGCAGCGAATTGTAATTTGAGTTTGCGTCCGAGTTCAACTGCCCGATATCGGCATAGAATTGCGGATAATAGGCACGCCGCGCCTGTGCATTCTGGGCCGTTGCCCCTGGCGCATAGATGCCTGGGTTGATGTCGCGCAACTGTGAGAGTTTGTGGCCCGCCTGCCCCACGAAGCCCGCCTGCAACAAAAGATCGGCGCCGAATTGATGCTGAATATTGAAATTGTACTGCTGGGTGTAACCGTCGCGGACATTTGCGTTTGGCGTGAATGCCTCGATTGGCGTGACGAACACGGGGTGATTGGGATCGGCAACGTAAGGAAATGGATCGGTCCGTCCGAGGAAGGGGTTGTACATGCTGGGTGGCGACGAGAGTAGAATCCCTGCCTGATTGGGCGGGTTTTCATACGTACGGTCAATGTAGAAGGCGTACTCTGGCACGAAGAAGACGCCGTAGGCTCCGCGGATGGAGGTGCGCCCGTTGCCTGTCAGGTCATAGGCGAAGCCGATGCGCGGAGCGAAATCGTTACGATCGGGCGGCAGCAGGCTGCTGGGGATGCCAGGATCTCCAGGATAGAGCAGGCCCGGAGGCGCCTGCTGGTATTTGGTTGACTGCCGTCCCGGAATGATCATCGCAACGTGATCCCAACGTTCTGTCCACGGGATCGGGAGATTGTAGCGAAGACCCAGATTCACCTTCAGGCGGCGGGTGACGGCGATGTCATCCTGCACGAAGAACTCCACGCTTCCTCCGCGCGGCGAGTCGTTGTAAGTGCTGGCTTGGGCAAAACTGGCCGGCTTGCCGATGAGATAGTCGGCGGCGGAGATGCCGGTCACCGCGCCATCGAAGGTGAAAACCCCCGATGTCTGAAACTGGGTTTGAAGAAACGTGCGGAAGCTCAACAGCATCACGCCGGCCTTTAGCGTGTGGCGGCCGTGAATCCAGCTGAGCTTGTTGTCGATCTGAAATAGGTTGTCCGTCTCCTTCCAGGGCTGGTTGGGAATAATGGCGAGGCGGCCGTTGACTGTGACGCTGGGGGCAAAGGGGATGCCGCCATCCTGTTCATACGCGCCGCCCAGTTCGCGCGGCGTCTTGTTGTTGGCGGAGGCTGGTCCAAAGTTATCGATGCGCGTGAAGGACGCGTGAAACTCGTTCAGCAGCGTCGGGCTGAAGACATGGATTTCTGCGATGCCCGCGCTTTGCACGAGATTGCTGCGTGGCGATGCGAGTGCATAGACGTTGCCGCCGGAAGCGGTGGTGACAGGTGAGGAATCGAGATTGCGGTAGTACCGGAACCAGGTGCTGTCTTTCTCAGAGAAGCGGTGGTCAGCCTTCAAATTGTACTGGTGCCTTGACTGGGGGATGGAGACCAGTTGCTGCAATTGCGGCTGTCCCGGTGTCTGGACAGGGATGTAGGCTGACATGATGCCGATCGCGAGAGGATCGAAGCGGCTGATAGGAATCTGGTTACCTGGGAACGGCTGCTTGGTCAAGGGATCGGTGATTGCCTTGGAGCCGGAGAAGTTGCCTGCCCGTTCATTATTGGTGAATGGCGAAAACGTGTTCAAGCTCTGCTGGCGGATCTCAAGCCCAGCATACGAGAAAAAGAAGAAGGTGCGATTGCGGCCATTGTATCGCGGCAGGATGACTGGCCCGCCGAGAGAACCGCCGAATTGGTTCTGGCGCAGGAATGGCTTGCTGAGGGCGAATGCGCTGCGGGCGTTTAAGAGGTCGTTCCGCAGGAACTCGTACAAACTGCCATGAAACGTGTTGGAGCCGGACTTGGTCAGGGCAAGGATCACTCCGCCTGAGGTCCGGCCATAATCCGCGCCATAACTATTGGTAAGGATGCGGAACTCTTCGAGTGAATCGGGAGCAGGCAGGTTTTGAGACGACCCGTGCTTAGCCGTGATGAAGGTGCTGCCATCGAGCATCACATTCAGATTATTCGTGCGCCCGCCTGAGACTGACATGTTTGGCCCGCTGCGGCTATTGGTGACCACAACCGGCAGGCTGGCTTGGCCTACGCCGGGAAGAATGGTTGCGAGCGAAAGTACATTCAACCCGTTCAACGGAAGGTTGGCAACCCGAATGCCATCGACGGTTGCGCCCATGGTAGCGGAGCCTGTATCGACAATCGTGGCGCCGCTGGTTACCGTGATGGTTTCGTTGACTTGGCCGATCTCCAGGCGCGCATCGACGCGGACATTCTGTTCAACCAGTAGTTGGACGTCCCGCTGAGCGTAGGTCTTGAAACCAGCGGCAGCTATTTCCACGCGATACTCGCCGGTCGGCAACGCGGGTATCCGATACTCTCCCGTGCGGCTTGTTCGCGTTTCGCGATTGAAG
Source organism: uncultured Acidobacteriia bacterium (assembly GCA_903881085.1). Taxonomy (GTDB): domain Bacteria; phylum Acidobacteriota; class Terriglobia; order Bryobacterales; family Bryobacteraceae; genus CAIRSA01. The sequence continues at coordinate 15,977 of CAIRSA010000450.1, read as the reverse complement.
GAGGTGGAGACATTGGTCGCCACTACGCGCGCTTCCACGACCGGTGCTCCGGAGGAGTCGGAGACCTTGCCGGCGATGGATGCCGTGGTCTGGGCGGACATGGGGTGATACAGCCCGAGCAGCAGCAATGTCGCCGCCAAATGATTGAAAAAAAGTTTATTCATAGATGCTCTCAACTAGCGGTGATTATACGTCCACTAGAATTCGGATGTCAACCAACTGGTCACATTGGTATTACCATTCGTCCTGTCGCGATTTTAGATGGTTGGTCAACAATATGGATTTTAATTGTCTTTGCCGAACAAATGAGCTCCTCTTTGCGCAAATCGACTTCAATCATTGGTATTGACTATCGGTAGTATTGGTTCATACAATATGACTGAAGTTACGGTGGTGCGTTTCAATACGCCAGGGAGAACATCATGATCCGAGGACTCTATCTACTTATTACAATTGCCTTATCCGCCTGCTGGGCGCAGGAAACAGCTTCCGTCACCGGTCGCATCGTGGACGCATCCGGCAGCGTGACGCCTAACGTCAGCGTTGAAATCCGGAACGTGAACACAAACGCCAAATGGAGCGCCATTAGCAATTCCGACGGCTACTACACGCAATCCCAATTGCCGCCGGATGATTATCTGGTCACGGTCCGGCTCACCGGCTTCAAGCAATTGACACGCAAAGTCCGGCTGGAAGTGCAGCAGGTTTCGCGGCTGGACTTTACGCTTCAGGTTGGTTCGCTGACGGAGACCGTGGAGGTGACGGCCGCCACGCCAATGCTCGAAAGCAGCAATGCCTCGGTTGGCCAGGTAATTGAGACGCAAGCGGTCAGCGACTTGCCGTTGAACGGGCGCAATTACCTGGACCTGGCAAAGCTCTCGATCGGAGTGACCGAACCTTCGGGCAATGATCAACCTGGGCAGTCCGGCGACCGCGCCAAGAACGGCGGATCATTTGTGGCTAACGGTGTCCGCTCAGACATGAACAACTTCATCCTCGATGGTGTCGACAACAACGCCAAGATCGCCGATCTCTCCAACAGCACGAATGTGGTGATTCAGCCGTCAGTGGATGCGCTGATGGAGTTCAAGATCGAAACGAATGTCTATTCCGCCGAATACGGGCATTCGGCCGGCGCCGTGGTGAACGCCACCATCCGCTCCGGTACGAACAAGGTTCACGGCACTGTTTTTGAATTTTTGCGGAATGAAAAGGTGGATGCGCGCAATTTCTTTCTGCCGGCGAGCCAGGCCAACCCTGAACTGCGCCGCAACCAGTATGGCGCTACTTTGGGCGGCCCGATCAGGAAAGACAAGACGTTTCTTTTTGCCAGTTGGCAGGGAACGCGCCAAAACTCCGGTGCCGGCACGCTGGTCCTGACGCTTGCGCCCGCCCCTTACCGGACGGGTGATTTTTCGAGTGTCAAGACGGCCATCAATGATCCACTATTGTCCGTTTCAAACGGTACTGGCGGCTTCACCAAGTTCCCATTTCCTGGCAACCTTATCCCGGCCAGTCGCATCTCTCCGACCAGCGCGCTACTACTCAAAGATCTGCCCCTGCCCCAGACTTCGGCCGCGGCGAATAACTACGTTGCGAGCCCGCTTACGATTCTCAGCCGCGACCAGTGGGATCAGCGGGGCGATCAGAATTTCTCCAATGCAGACAAGCTATTCGCCCGCTACAGCTATTACCAGTACCATTTCGTGAATCCGGGTCCGCTGCCCGTGCCGGTGGTTGGCTCTACCACTTTCCAGCAGGCCACGAACGATCAGAGCGGACATGGCGCGGTGCTGGGCGAGACGCATCTGTTCGGGACAAATTTAGTGAATGAGTTCCGCACAGGTTATAACCGGGTATCGAACGCGCTCGAACCGTTTATCACGCAAGACCTCTACTCCAAATATGGTTTTGGTTATATTCCGCCCGCCCCTGGCCTGGCAGGCCTGCCGAGCATCACCATCAATGGCTACTCCAATCTGGGCGAAGCGGGCTTCCTGCCTGACGCTAAGGGGTCAGACTCGTTCCAGGTAAACGATGGCGTGACTTGGAGCAAGGGCGCGCACTTCATTCGCGCCGGCGGTGAGTACCGCTGGGTGCGAACCCGCTACCACATCTGGGGAAATGCTCGCGGCATCTTTGGCTTCAACTCTACCTTTACCGGCAACGCGATTGGAGATTTTCTATTGGGCGATCCCAATAGTGCGAGCCTCTCCAGCGTGCTGATCGGCGATATCCGCTACAAGTACTATGGCGGATATGTAAATGACGATTGGAAGGTGACGCCGAAGCTGACACTGAATCTGGGAGTGCGGTATGAATTCTGGACGCCTCCCTATGAGCGGCACGATCTGCTGGCCAACTTCATCACCGGGCCGAACAAACTGGTTTATGTGAACAACAAAGTGCCGCCCTCCACTCCGGCGTCTTTGGCAATGGCCGTTCCGTCCAATCTCGATCCGCGCGGTTTGGTCGAAAACCACCGCAACAACTGGGCTCCGCGAATGGGCCTCGCCTATCAACTTCGCCGCGATACGGTGCTTCGGTTGGGCGGGGGCGTATTCTTTGCGGAAGCGAATGCGGCGGGCATATCCACGCGCCCTGAATATAATCCGCCGTATCGCATTGGCTACGCCTATACCAGCGACGGCGTCCATCCCACGCTCTCCTTTGCCACGGGCTTCCCCACCAATGCCGTTGATCCAACACAATTGGTAGCGGCCAACACGACCTTCAATTCCTGGGATCCGGCAATGGACGTGGGCGTCGTGTATCACTGGAGCCTGAGCCTGCAACAACAGCTGGGCAAGTTTCTTGTGGATACGAACTACGTTGGCACCAAGGGGACGCACCTGTCGCTCCAATACAACATCAATCAGGCCTACGCCGGAGCCGGCACGACGGCTGCGCGGCGGCCATACCAGGGATTTTCGGACATTACCTACGTCGATTCCATGGCGAACTCCGAATACAACGCGTTGCAGTTGCGCGTGCAGCGGCGTTACTCCAACGGAATCTCACTGCTGGTTTCCTATACCTGGAGCAAGTCGATGGACCTTGGCAGCGGATCTCTCATCGGCGACCTCCAATTCCGCAATGTCAACAACATCGGCTGGGAGCGTTCGGCATCCTCTTCCAGCGTCCCGCAGAGGCTTGTCCTCAGCTACACCTATGCATTGCCCTTCGGAACCGGGAAGCGGTTCCATACGGCGAACCGGCTTGTGGCAGGCGCGCTGAGCGACTGGCAGATAAATGGAATCACGACGATCCGCAGCGGGCATCCGTTCACCGTGACGATGAACGTCAGCTCCGCAAATACCGGGGCTGCGCGGCCCAACTGGGACCCTTCGGTCAGCACGGCCGGTTTCACGCCCACGATCAACAATTGGATCGACACGGCGGCCTTCTCCACCCCCACGCAGTACAACTACGGGAACGCCGGCCGCAACATCCTGTACAGTCCTGGCGCCACCAACTTCGATTTCAGTATCTTCAAGCGCTACGGACTTCGAAAGCTGGGGGAAGCGGGGCAACTTCAGCTCCGGTTCGAAGGTTTCAACATTTGCAACCATCCTCAGTTCGGACAGCCCAATACCAATATTTCGACTGTTGGCGCAGGTTCGATCACGTTCCTCACTACTACGATGAGGCAGTTGCAGGCAGGCGTGAAGATCATGTTTTGATGCGCGTATTAGAGGAACAGTAGAGACCCCCCTGGGGTATCCTTAACACTATGCCAACTAAAGTGCCGATTGATACGGGTGAAAAGCAGGATCTAACGGCCCGCTTGCTTGCGGAATTCAGCGATCTGCTGGCGAGCGGAGAACTGCGGCCTGGCGGACGCATCCCTCCGGAACGCGAATTGGCCGAACGTTTTGGCGCCAGCCGTTCGTCGCTGCGTCCAGTGATGAAGGTACTAGAAAGCGTTGGCGTGATCGTACAGAGGGTGGGAGACGGTTCGTACTTCAGCTCCGACGCCAGCGGCATTCTTTCCATGCCGCTTTCGTTTCTGATCCTGCTGGATGACGTATCGCTCATCGAGCTGTTTGAGGCGCGGCTGATGCTGGAGCCGGAACTTGCAGCACGCGCGGCGGAGTGCGCGTCGGCTGAAGATCTGGCGATCATGCGCGCCACATTCGACAGGATGGAAAGCGATACCGCGCAGGCCGATACCGATTTTCACGAAGCCGTCTGCCACGCAACGCGGAATCGAATCTGTTCGCGCATGTTCGGCGCGATTCACAAGGCCTTCAAGCAGGGGATGGAGCTAACCAGCCGTCTTGCGCCGCCGGGGCGGGCGCTCGAGTTCCATCGTTCGATCTACTCGGCGATCCACCTGCGCAAGCCCGAGGAGGCCCGATTGAGAATGGCGGAGCATCTGCACGATGCCAAGGGTGTTCTCTTGACGGCCTGCCTGGATGGTCATTTCCCCATCTCCGGCATCCCTACCGGCGAGGCTAAGTCAAAGGCGGCGTCACGGGCGGCAACTCGCCGCGGGACAAAAGCCAAGGCGGTTCGTTGAGATCGATTATGAATAGACGAAAGTTTCTGAGCACAGCCATCGCCGGCGGCCTCACGTCCTATGCGCAACAGGCCGGATTCGCGCAGTCTCGCACAGGCCGCCCGAATATCGTCCTGATTCTGGCGGACGATCTTGGCTATGGCGACTTGAGCTGCTACGGCGCCACAAAGGTCCAAACACCCAATATCGACGCGCTTGCGAAGCACGGCATGCTGTTTTCAGACGCGCATGCTCCGGCTGCGGTTTGTACTCCAACCCGCTATGCGATCTTGACCGGACGCTACTGCTGGCGGACGCAACTTAAATACGATTGCCTTTTTGGACACGATCCTCTCCTGATTGAACAGGGCCGCCCGACGGTCCCTTCGATTTTGAAATCCGCCGGTTATTCAACCGCATGTGTGGGTAAGTGGCATTTGGGATTTGGACAGGACTATCCCGATTGGAACGGCGAACTGAAGCCCGGCCCGCTGGAAACAGGCTTCGATTCCTACTTCGGCGTACCTGTCACCAACGCACAGGCGCCGTATGTCTATGTCGAAAACCACCGCGTTGCCGGACTCGATCCGAAGGACCCGATCCGCCTCGGCCCGGACAGCAAGACCAATCAGATGACCGGCGGCGCCGCGGCGCGGTACAAGGACGACGAATTGGGGTTGACCCTTACGGCGAAGGCTGTTCAGGTCATTGAACGAAGCAAGGGCAAGCCCTTTTTCCTGTACTTCGCGCCGTGCAATATCCACTCACCGTATACGCCCAATGCCCGCTTTCGCGGAACCAGTTCGTGCGGCGTTTATTGCGACTTTATTCGTGAGCTGGATTGGTCAGTTGGCGAAGTGCTTTCGGCTCTGGAACGGACCGGAGCGGCGGACAATACGCTGGTGATCTTCACTAGCGATAACGGCGCCGTCTACATGCGCGAGGCCTATGGGATGGGGCACCGCCAGAATGCTGATCTTCTTGGGCAGAAGACAGATGCGTGGGAAGGGGGGCATCGCGTTCCTTTCATCGCTCGCTGGCCAAAGAAGATCAAGGAAGGTTCCCACTCTGACGAATTGATCTGTCTTGCGGACTTTATGGCCACAGTCTGTGCCGCAACCGGTGTTAGCATGCCGCGTAATGCGGGTCCCGATAGCTTTAATGTGCTGCCAGCGCTGCTCGGAGCCGGCGGAGGAAAACCTGTTCGCGATGGCGCGGTGGTGCTTTCGAGCTACACGGGAATGCTGGCAGTGCGCGAGGGCGATTGGGTGTTGATTCTTGGGAAAGGTTCCGGAGGTACAACCACAGATTACACCAGCCGCGCCGGGATGCGCCTGGAAGAACTGGGATTGAAGACATCGGGCTGGAAAACGAAAGACATGGGACCCGATCCAAGCTTGCCGCGGGGCCAACTCTATAACCTGGCCAAAGACCGCGGAGAGACTGAGAACGTGTATAACGATTACCCGGCCGTTGTGAAACGCCTATCCGATATTCTCGTGGAGTATCGTGTCAACGGCCGCAGTCGTAAATGACGCGACTCCTCCCATAGCTGCGCGTCAGGCCAATGTCCTCCCCTGCACTGCATGTAACCACCGAGTGGATTGCGCAAGTGTTTTTCCTGCCGCTCGGTCCGATTGCCGGTTGAACAGCGCAAATTGCCACGTCAGGCCGCGCCACAACGTAGTGTGTGAGATCTCCCTGCTGACTGGTTTTGGAGGATTGTTGCAGGCCCTTTTCTTTCAGGCGTTCCTGGCTTGTGCTGATCGACCAGCACAAGAGGGGTCCCGGAGTTATCGTCAACGGTAGGCACCCCTCCCTTTCAAATTGCCCCTCAGTCCGCTCAACGGCCCGCCGGACGGGGATGAAAACGCATCTGGGGCACAAGAAACGTCTTGCCCTTCGCAGCCTTCTAAGCTGAGGGTCCCTGGTTCGAGTCCAGGCGCGCCTACCAATTTCCGCGCTATTCCAATTCGGCAAACATCCTGTCTACGGGGAACAGCAGTTCCTTGCCACATTTCGGAAGTTGTAGGACGATGGATTCCACCATCTGGAGCGCTCTGTTGCGGAAGATGTAAGCGCGCCGGTTGTCCGGGGCAAGCACGACAATGTTGCAGATTCCCAGATCCGCATACTCCAGGCATTTGTCAATCACTTCGTCCAGAATGTCATCGGGCGATTTGATTTCAATGACAATTGCCGGAATGTCGGTGATCACCGTCCCCTTCAAGTAGGGCTCTTCAATCACCATCACATCCGGGATGCGATGACGGTTGTTGGAGGCGTTCAATAACAGGCGGCATTCCGTCATCGCACGCAGGCCGTGGGATCTTCTCAATGGAAGAAAGAAACTCCCGGCGATGAGGTGCAGCATTCCGTGTACCCTGGTGCCGGTATTCCTTCCGGCGAGTAATCCATCGACAAATCCTACGTCAGGCTCGTAGTTGGTATGCAAATACTCGTCAAGCGAAATGAGTGCCGTCGCCATGTCCTCAGTCTACTGCCGTGAGGTTTGTTAGCGCGGAGGGGAGGGAAGTATGGTGCGGACACAATCATGCCTATTGTCCACGCGGCTGCTTTATAGATTATGAAATACTTAAGTTGGGGCTTGGGAAGTTGAATTCACCGATGAGTTCGATCAATGGTGGTGTGCGTTGACCCAAAGTGAACAGGACGATGTTGCCCTTTCGGTTCGCCATCTCGTTGAGTTCGGACCCGCACTCGGATTCCCGCATAGTTCCAAGGTGACAACGTCCCGTTATCCGCAAATGCGGGAGTTGCGAACCCAGAGCGGGGGCCGGCCATTGCGTACACTTTATGCATTCAACCCTTTGCGCACGGCAGTTCTCTTGATCGGTGGAGACAAAACGGGTGACGGACGTTGGGACGATAAGTTTGTGCCCATCGCCGACCATTTGTTCGACGAGCACTTGAACGAACTGAGGAAGGAGAGACTAATCTGATGCCGACGCGAAACTTTCGACAACTCATTGACGCAATGCCGCCAGCGAGGCGGCAGAGGATTGAGAAGAGGTTTGAAGAGAGCTTGGCTGCGATGCCCATCGAAGAACTCAGGCAAGCTCGGGAGCTGACGCAACTTCAACCTGCCGAAATCATGGGTATTCAGCCAAGTGAGATCTCCCGGATCGAGCAACACTCAGGCGTCAGCGTCGGCGCACTTGCCGAATACGTCGAAGCACTGGGTGGCCACCTGGAGATTCGCGCCGTATTCCCGGACCGCCAAGTGTTGATTGAACAGTTCGACGAACGGCCCCACTGATCAAACGCCAAAACGGAAACGGCCACCTCCGGTCTGTGCTGGCGAGCCGCCGGCGATGATGCCTAATTGAGCGTTATTTGAATCCCCACAGCAAGGCGCACCCGGAATCGTACTCTGCCTTGTTCGCATAAAGCGGCTCGAAGCGGGCGGTTTCTTTGTCATCGCAAGACTGCATGGCTTGAAAAAGACCAGCCTTGGCCATGCGGTCCCGTTCAGGCCCTGGCACCACGTGCAGGCGGGCCGCCTCGTCATTGGCAAGACTCGTCAATTTATGGGTATCGTGGCACTCCATGCCCTCCGGCGGCGTGCGGCGCGTCGCGAAATAGACTAACTCTTCCGCATAGATCGTGGCTCCCTTTGGAATCACGGAGTCGACCTTTGCTGCGATGGCTTCCACGTCGCTCCATGCGAAATCGTCGCGCCCCTCATAGAGTGCCTTCGTCAAATCGCAACCCATCAGCAGCACAGCAACTCCGGCAGTCCACGCAAGGGATCGCGGAAAGTGGAGGCGCTCCGCTAATGCGCACAGCCCGGCCGCCGCCAGGATGGAAAGGAATGGTACGGTCAGCAGGAAATAGCGGGTAAACGTCGGCATCGCGGTGAACAGGTGCAATGTCAATGTAACCGCCAGTGCGCCGCACAGGTAGAACTCAAGCTTTTGCGCTCTGCTCCAGCCGCAGGAACGGACGAATGCGATGCCTCCGGCTGCCAGCAGAATCAGTAACAACGCCTGGCCCGAGTCGATCCATGCCATGAATACCGCCAGGTTCGTTTCCCGCGCACTCGCGATCGCGATAGTCCGGAAAAGCGCATGGTATTTGATGACTCCGAACACGACCTGATTGGGCGATTGCAGAAATAGGCTCAGCAAAGGTATCGAGGCAATCGAGACGCCCGCCGCGAAAGCACACGCCTTCCTGATCCTGTCGCCCGCGGAGCCGGCGATCATCAACCAGATGAAAAGCACCGCTACAACCGGAGCGGTCAGCAGCGATGACTCGGCCGCCGCCGCCGATAGCAAGCCTGTCAGGGCAACCAGCCAGAGAGACGATCGTTGGGCAGCCAGGACCGCCGTCCGGAATGCGGCGACAATCAGCAGCAGGCACAATCCGTACGCCTGCCCGACCGTGCCGAACTGAACCACCTCTACGTTCAACCCGATGGCGCATGCAACGAACAGAGCCGATGGGGTGCGCCACGCCTTTTCGGGCATGCGGCGGAACACGTAGTCCACTGCGAGCAGCAAAGCCGCCGATGTCTCAATGGTGGCAACAAGGTGGGCAACTCGCCAGGTATCGGTGAAAAGGCGCATCCACAGCGCGTTCCAGTAAGCGTTCAGCGGAGTTTGAGGGAAAAGGAAATCGAGGTACGGGCGCTTGCCGTTGAGAATCAATTGCGCAGCAACCAGATGGAAACCTTCGTCAAAGGCGAAGGCCATGGTTTGCGAGTAGAAGATCAAGCCGCCCGCCAGCAGCATTGTGGCGCATAGCGGCAGCCAATACGATTTGAGCACGCAGTGCTTTCCGTCTACCCCCCAACCGCTCTAGCTGGCCAGCCGGCTCTTCCGGCGCGAATTCCTATCTGAAAGAAAGGCTGTCCGCCCGGAAGTGCACGGCAGCAAGACTGACCGTAGCGGAGAAGGTTAGTGATTTACTTCTTCTCTTCAGTGGTTTTCTTTGCTTTCTTCGGCTTCTTCTGTTCCTTCTTGGTGGTATCTTGGGCGGAAGCCGGTACCGCTACCAGGGCGGTGAACGCCGCCAGCGTCAACATGGCAATCATCTTCTTCATTGCATCAATCTCCTATTTGCTGTTGCGGATACAAATGCAGCCGGTTGAGTCGGCTCATTCGTCCATCTGTGAAATTATACCTCGTTAGACTAGTTCTCTAATCGTACCCCCGGAACATCGAGGTCGACGGTCTTGCGTCACACCACTCGCCTGCCGGCACAAACTCTGCGCCGCAGACGGAGTGATGCTTCGAATACAGCCCGGCTATTTCTTCTTCGACTTCGCCGCTCTTCGCGAGCCTTTGGCCGAAGATGTATTCCCCGAGCCAAACGTTATATCGATCCCGGCACTGACCTCAAAAGAGTGATGCTTATCGCCATGTGGTACCGCATTCATATAGCGGTGATTGAAAGAAACCCGGAACGCCAGGAAATCGGTAAGCGGAGCATCGAGCGACACGCCCCCTTTGCCATCGACATCCTCCGGATGATTAAACGACCGGTCAATCCGGTAATCCTCCCTGACCGAAAGCCCGCTCTCGAAAGTCTTGGAGTATTGCACCTCCACCAGGCCGCCTACCAGCTTATGTCCCAACGTGGGGTCCACGAATGACCGGTCGCTGAAATCCAGACCACCGCGCAACTCCAGCCGGTTGCCCTCATGATTCCATGCCGTGTAGCCCAGGCCTCCCGCGTAAAGTTGCAGGTAGTCCAGGCCCTCCGCCGACGCATGGTCAAAGCCCGCCAAACCAAAAACGGACCATTTCCCCTTGATTCGCACCGCATGGCTAAGATCCATCGCGATGCTGTTCTCGCCCTGCGCCACACCGCCGTGCGAAACAAAACGCGTGTAGCTCTGGCCCAGTATGAAGCCGGTCTCGTCGTGCGCCGCTTCGCCCTCGTGATCCATCTTCGCCCGATACAGGTTCACATCAGCGGTAATTCCGCGGCTGCTGCTCGTCGTCTCCTGCATGGAGAATCCCAAACCCGCGGTTCCGGTGAACTGCTTCAAAAATGGAATAGGAGTATTGTCCGCCTCCGCCTTGGCCCGTGCCTCAACAGCCGCCCGCAACTGCTCGAACGCGGCAGCAGCGAACTCTTTGCCATCCAGCAGCACCACCCGCGTCAGCGAGTCAGTGCCAATCTTAATGGAGCCAGCCGAGGCGGTCTTTAGCACCAGCGTTTCCTCCGTCATGGACTCGATCTTGCCCGAGTTTCGATCGCCATTGGAGTAATAAACAGTATCGGTCGACTGGGATCATGCGATAAAGCCCAATTGTAGGGCAAAAAGAAGTCCCAAACCCGCAACGCGGCTTATGGAACGAAGTGACTTAATTGTGTATAGGATCATGAACGGTCTGAGCGATGTATTTTAACGGGATGCCGGAATCAAGGTAACGACAGAATTAATCAGGATCCCACGATCAGCGTCACGATGCAAGAAAAAAGTTAGCCAGAAGCATGCCCCTTGGCCTATGCGATCAGCTCCCGCACCGAACGCCCATGCACATCGGGCAGAGTAACATCCCGCCCCCCGAAGCGATAAGTCAGTTTCTTGTGATCCAAACCCAGTAACTCCAGCACCGTGGCATGTAAGTCGTGGACAGTAACTACGTTCTCCACCGCCTTATTGCCAACGTCATCGGTAGCCCCGTAAATCAGCCCCGCCTTCGCCCCGCCGCCAGCCATCCAGATCGTGAACCCCGCCGTATGATGGTCTCGTCCATCGCCATTTCCCGTGTCCGGCGTCCGCCCAAACTCGCCCGCCCAAATCACCAGCGTCTCGCTCAACAAGCCGCGCGATTTCAGATCCTTCAACAGCGCCGCCACCGCCTGGTCCGTAACCATCGCGTTCGTCTCATGCCCGCGTTTCAACTGGTCGTGCTGGTCCCACGTTCCATTGCTGCCGAACAGATTCGGTGGCGTCACTTCCACAAACCGCACCCCCGATTCCACCAGCCGCCGCGCCCGCAAACACTGCATCGAGTAAAAACGCTTATGCGAATTCTCCGCATCCAGCCCGTACATCTTCTTGATCGATTCCGGCTCCTTCGCCAGATTCAACACATCCGGAGTCAGCGCCTGCATCCGGTACGCCAGTTCGAAATTCGAAATCGCCGCGTCCACCCCAGCGTCCTTCACCGCAAACGCCCGGTCCTGCTCCAGCGCCGTCTGCATCTTGATCCGCTGCACCGCATCCGCATCCGCCGGGACGATGTTATCCACCGGTGTCCCCTCCGCCCGCACGCTCATCGCCTGATGCGTGGCAGGCAGAAATCCGTTCGAAAAATTCTCCATCCCACCCGGAGGATTGTCGCCATGGTTCAACAGCAGATACCCCGGCAGGTTCTGGTTCGCGCTCCCCAGCCCATACGTCACCCACGACCCCAAACTCGGAAATCCGCCGAAATTCCGCCCCGTATGGAAGAACACGTTCGCCCGCGCATGCAACGGAAACTCCGACACCATTGACCGCACCACGGTCAAATCGTCCACCACGCCCGCCGTATGCGGAAACAGTTCGCTCACTGCCAGTCCGCTCTGCCCGTACCTCCCAAACTTCCACGGCGACTTCAACCACTTCCGCTTCGGCCCCGCCACATAACTTTCCAGCACCGCCTGCTTCCCATCCAACTCAGCCAGCTTCGGCTTCGGATCGAAACTATCCATGTGCGAAACGCCGCCCGGCATAAACAGCAGGATCACATTCTTCGCCCGCGGCTTGAAATGCGGTCCCACCGCGCCCGCCAGGCCTGCATAGGAGCGGTCAGCCATGAGCGCCGAAAGCGCCAGCATGCCGAACCCATTCGCTGCCGTCGATAGAAGTTCGCGCCGTGAAACTGAAGCAGTCTTCATATGCGCCCCATTATTTCAAATACAGAAACTCTTTGGTGTTGAAGAACGTATGCGCCACGTCCTGCCACACTTTCACGCTCCCCAACAACTCCGCCGAGCCCACTATGTGCTGCACCGCCAGCCGAGCCGCCAACCCCCGCCACCGCGCCAACTCCGCATCCGAAGCCGGCCGCCCCAACGCCGCAACAAACATGGCCTGCAACCGCGCATCCACTGCGTCGTCCTTGCGAGCCACCACCCGCTCCGCCCACACCCGCGCCTGGTCAATCACAAACGGATCGTTCATCAACGCCAGCGCCTGCGACGCCACGTTGGTCACATCCCTCGTCCCCCGAGTCTGCAGCGGAGGCGGCAAATCAAACAGCTCCAGAAACCGCGGCCCCTCCATCCGAGTCAGCTTCAGGTAAATACTCCGCCGCCCATTGCCATCCAGCGGCCCCTGAAACAGCCGCCGGTACTCCTTCGGCTCGCCCCGCCTTGGCTCCACACTCGGCCCATACATCGTCCGGTCCAACCTCCCCGAAACGGCTAGCATGTGATCGCGAATCGCCTCCGCCTCCAGCCTTCGCACGGGATACCGGCTCCACTTCAGATTCTGCGGATCGGCCTCATTCACCGTACTCGCCTGCTGAAACGTCTCCGACATCACCAGCAGCCGGATCAGCTTCTTCACTGACCATCCATCCGCCACAAACCGCGCCGCCAGGTAATCCAGCAACTCCGCATCCGTCGGCCGCTCGCCATAGCGCCCAAAGTTGTCGGTCGTGGCCACCAGTCCGCGCCCAAACACGTAATGCCAAACCCGGTTCACCATCACCCGCGCCGTCAGCGGATTCCGCGCGCTTGCGATGGCTTCGGCCAACTCGCGCCGCCCGCTCTGCTCCGTCCCCACCTGCCGCAACTCCGCCGGCATCAGCGAAAGAAAATGCCTTGGAGCCGGCCGCCCCAAGCTCAGCGCCTGTCCGCCCATGAAGATCGGATTGTCCCGGCCGCGATCGAGATCGCCCATGCCATAGATCACCTCCGGATCCTCCAGCCCCGCCTCCGCTGCCCGATACCGGTCCGTCAACTCATGCAGCGCCGGCGTCAGGTTCCGCGAATTCGAAATGATTTCTTCGCGCAGCATCCAGTCCAGCCACGCGATGTCATCCTCCGTCGCACGCCCATCGCGCCATGCCCGCAGCGCATCCTGCGCCACCAGTTGAAACGCCTCCACCCCACCCGTCATCAGCCGCGTCATGTGCCGTAGCGAGGCCTTCAGCGTGACTTTCTCGTCATGCAAAAACGCGCCCGTCACGCCAAAGTAAGAACGCGGCGAAACCATGTCAGCGTCCGTCACATTCTTGAACTTCCCCGGCCGCTCCGGCAACCGCGGATTGTCCGACTTCGTATTCAGCTCCACATACACCGGCAGCTGCTGCTCGCTCTTCGTCGGCAAAGTGATCCACTTTAACGACGGGCTTTCGATGATCACGTGATCCTCGCCAATCACGCAGTGGTCGATAATGGTCCGCTGCGCCGCCACATTGCCGCCCAGCACCTGCAGACTCAGAAACTTCTTGTTCTTCGGCAGCATCGGAGACCGCAGCACGCCGTTCATCCTATCCGAAAGCAGGTTCGTATAAAGCCCCGCCGGAAAGATGCCAGCCACCGCCTGGTGCCCCGCCGTCGCCACCGCGAAATCGCCGTTCGCAGCCGCCCCGCCGCTCAGCCCCAGCCCATCCGCGCTCCACCCGCCCGGCAAGCCTTTTGCGAAATCAGCCACGCGGATGAAGTGCTCGCGATTGTACCGCTCCCGCTCCACGGTCTCTGTTTCGTACCGCTTCGCCAAGCCATTCCAATCGCCCGATTGCGCCAGCGGAAACAGCGGATCGTCCATCTCCACACTCTTCCGCCCCAGCAGCTTCATCAGGTGGCCAACGCGCAATGCATCCAGCCCTTTTGAAGCCTCCGCGCCGTCTTTCGAATCCTTTCGCCACGCCATCGCCGCCGCCAGTTGCCGCCCCATTTGCGAAGTCTCCTGCAACCACGCGCTCGCCACCTCATTGCGGATCCGCTCCTTCAACGCCACCATCGCCGCCCGCGCACTCTCGCCCGGCCCCCGCAGATTTACCGTCCGCGTCACCGGCCGCGAGCTGTTCAGAATCCCATAAAGCGAGTAGTAATCTTCCGTAGGAATCGGATCGATCTTGTGATCGTGGCACCGCGCGCAACTAACGGTCATCCCCTGAAACGCCTTCGTCAACGTATCGATCTGGTTATCCACCACATCCGTCCGCAACTCGCGGAACTGTATGCAATCGTCGTGCCCCATCTCTCCCAACCGGAAGAACGTGGTGCCCACCACCGACTCATTAAACTTGCCATTGTCGCGCGTGCGAGGCTTCGTCAGCAGATCGCCAGCAATCTGTTCGCGCACAAACTGGTCGTAAGGAAGGTCGCTGTTAAACGCCCGGATCAAGTAGTCGCGATACCGCCACGCCCCTCGAATCTCAAAATTCCATTCGTAGCCATATGTCTCGGCGTACCGCACCACGTCCATCCAATGCCGCGCCCACTGTTCGCCGAACTGCGGCGAAGCCAGCAAAGCGTCAACATAAGACGCGTAATCCCCATGCGCCCCACCATCCGGAGGCAGCCCAGTCAAAACATTCGCCACGCGCCGAGCCAGATCCCGAGGCGTCGCCTTAGCCGCCGGCTTCAGCCCCCCACGTCGAATGAAAGCATCCACCGGATTAGCCGCGCCCTTCGGCACCTGAACAGTTTTTACCGGCTGAAACGCCCAATGCTCCCGCAGCAGTTGCTCGTAGAAAGCTGGCGTTGTCTTAACCGCAGCCTTCTCCTCTGGCCAAGGCAACCCCTTCCGCACCCACTCTTCCAAAGCGGCAATTTCAGCCGAATCCAGCTTCCCGCCCAAAGGCATCTTGCGCCCATCGTGCCGAACGGCTTTGACAAGCAGGCTCTCATCCGGCTTCCCCACCACCACAGCCGCACCACTCTGCCCGCCCTGAAGCAGCCCCGCCCTAGAATCCACTCGCAGCGCCCCAAACTGCTTATCCGCCCCATGGCACCCATAGCAATTCTTCACCAGCACCGGCCGCACCCGCTTCTCGAAGAACTCAAAATCCTCCGCCGCCCGGCAATTCCAGGCGAAAAACACGACAGCGAAAGTGGCTAATATCCGCATAGACTGCGATGGCTATTCTATCATCAGCATGGTTGCCGTGGACTCACTTCCCCGATTGACGTCACGGAGTCCATTTCCGAGACTGGAGTTCTGACCCGCGCAGTCGAAAGGGTTCTTCAAACAGATCTCGCGATCGAAAGCACGTTTCAAAAAGTGCGAGTTCCGCTAGGTCGCTTCTCCGAGGCGAGTCCCCAAAAGAGTCGTTTGCGCGATGAGAACCAGACCAGATCGGGGCCACTTTTCCGATAAGCGCGGTTTCCTGGAGTTATCGGTAAGCGGCTCCCCTGCGTGTGGCTCGGACTTTGATTCTTCCATGACCGGAGGGTGTCGAACAGTCTCAAAATGTTCCACCCTCTCGCCCCGCTTAAGGCGTTTGAGAATTTTTGGTTCTTCAACCTTTGAAAAAGCAGTTGCCAATGCATTCCT
>CAIRSA010000449.1 GCA_903881085.1 uncultured Acidobacteriia bacterium | reverse complement strand
TAGGCGGTACGTGCGAATGACGGCTTGCAGTTACCTGTTGCTTGCCGCCGCGGCGTACCAATTTCGCAGTCATCCACCATAGCGTAAACGATTTGTCAGGTTTTGTCCAGACAATTCGGAAAGGGTACGTGAACTGTTACACTCAGAGTTCCCCGAGTAACTTCAATTCGAAATGGTAAGCCCGCCAGTTGAATGGGGCCAAACACCAGAGAATCGGGCCTCGCCTTTATGTTGCCCTTATTACGAACAGAGCATGAGAATTCGTGCCGTATTGGGAGTCCAGAAAAATGCTGATGAGCACCACCCTTGACCAGGAGGTGGTCATACATAGCGTCTGAACGAAAGCTTTTTGCTGCGACTGTCCTATCTTTGAACTTGATGCTCAAGAATCGGCTGGGTGAGTTCCCAACATCTGCGGGAGCCCACTCGAACCGAATGAATTGCCCTTGAACACTTAGCGTGTACGCCGGTGGGTATTGGTCAGTGGGATCCGTTGCAAAGAGATCCCCCCTACGTTCGGTCCAATGGATCATCTCGTGCGAGGTGCGTTGCCACAAGAACAACCTGGCTAGATCGATCTCGTTATCAACACTACACTTGGGGCACTGGATGACGAACCTCTCTTCAACTTCGACCTGAGGATCATCATCCTTGCGCGTAAGCAGCCCATCACACTCCCTACATCGCGGAACGTAAGTCTTGCTTTCTAGCCCCTTCGAAATGTGAAGCTCTACCTGATCGATCCCTATCTGTTGCGTCGGATCAGCGAAACTGACTGACCGAAGTAAGGCGGTTTGGCGAACTTCTGTCTGATAACTAACCCCCGCGAGCCCACCCCACTCTTGCAGAAGGCTCTCAAGCACGGCGAGAAGAACATGCTGGATTTGGCGTTCATCTCCGCTGCTGGTAAGTGAGCGCAAACTCCCCACCAAAAGTTGCAGGCAAAACGACAATTCGGATTTGTGGCGTTCTATTTCGGTCAGGTCGACCTGTGCAGCCGGATCAAGATCAGGCAGAGGACGGCAGATTACGATCGGGCTTGAAACTCCAACTACATTGCCCCTCGACTTGAGCTCAAGGGCCGAGCTTATCCCGTACGGAGAAGTGAAACTCAGTAGTGGATCGGTGATCGCGCGCGCAGACAATTCCAACTGTCCCAGCAGTAGGCGGGCGAAGAGCCCCTTCCAAGCGCGCACTCGGTTCTCCCAGGTCTTCGGTCTTAGATCCCTTGGCTTTTGGAGAACCCAAAGATAGGCTAAATCCCAGTGAAGGAGGTGAGGTATGGACTCTCCGGTAACCTCTACCTCTCGCCAGGAATCATTCATCACGTCAGTCAATCGCGGCATCGCTATTTCCCTCCTGAGCGCAGTAGCGAGAACATCACTGTCGCGGCAAGCATCTTGCCAGCTGACTGCACATTCAGGAACTTAGCTGCATCGAGTCTGTCGATCTGGATAGTTGGCCAAGCTGCACCCGAAATCTCCCCCACTCCACAGATTGAATTGTCCCCAGGCGGGAACAGCATGCGAAGTCCATAACTCTCGCCACCGGCCCAAAGCTTTCGCATTTCAGCTTGGCCAACTTCCCCTAACGCGCGGTGATCACTCGCCTTCCCACCTCCAGCCTCCATGAGCCTGAGGACCTGCCGAATGAACCCAGTCAGATCGGTTCCCCACGTTCTATGCGGTATCACTTCTGCGAATATCCGCTTGAAGACCTCCTTCTCCACGAATGTGCCCACGCGAGCGACGCCGAGGGCTCTTTTCGTCTGCGCACTCGGATGGTCGAGACGGCCGGCATAAGAACTCAAATCCACCTCTTTCTCCTCGAAGATATTCTTTTGTTCTCGTATTCGGTCATGTAGAAGAAAGTCAAGCGCGTTCGTAGCACGCCAATACGGTTCGGCTGGTTGCGGCCAAGGTAGATTCTTAGCCTGCGATTCGGTCTTAGGCCGATCATCCATGATTGGGTCCTCGATGAAAGCGAAACTGTGCAAACGAGGAACGGAAAATTCAAGCATTTTCGCAAAAAGTAGCCTATGAGATTTCGAGCGAGAGTCTTGCCGCTGTATCGCCTCATCGCGAATCCGGAAGAACTGCCCAAGCAGTACGAGACGTACCGAAGTGCCACCACCAACGGCCGCCGCTCTCCTGGTAAGCCAATCCAGAACCTGAATCGCTAGACCGGCCCCTGTGCCACCAACACAGGAGCAAACGACCGTGATCGTCATGCCGGGTTCGATCCTCAAACGTTCCAGGGATTCCATAGTTCTTTGCAATGCCATTACAGCTGACAGGCACGGGCGGCCAAAGAGACCATTAGCGACCTGTTGCCCCAACGATTCAGCGCAGAAAAACGCCTGCGCCGGATGTTCGTAGCTGTTTGCTTCTGCGGCTCTGTAGTACCCGAGTGAATTGCGTACCTCCCCGGCAGAATTGGCCGGCTGTACCCTTTCTAAAGCAATGCTCGGTATCTCATTTGCAGCGAGTACCCCTGCCAACGGAAAAAACTCTGACATAAAGCGCAGCGACGCAACGGATTCATCTGCGTCAATCACAAGTGCCTTGAATGGCAGTTCAACTGCACCGGTGAGATAAAGTTGCGTGTAGTAGTGCAGTACATTTTGGCCGGCACCGCCAACCGTTACGATTAGATTCTTCATTGCCGTGCCTTCGCGAGGATCCCGTAGCGAGACTTCAGATATCGCAACAAGGCCCAAGATATCAGACTAAACACAGCTGCGCCGGCAAGGTAGGCGACTGCAAGAATAGGCGCCTGAGCAATCATCGCTTGACGAGGTGCACCCAGTAAACCAAACAATACCGGCGTCGCTTGATAACTGAGATCTGGGCAATCGCGCGGGTACCGTACATCATTGCTTGAATAGGCCGCCAACCCAATAGCAGGATCTATAACGTGCGCTCCGGCCAAAATTGGAAGCACGCAGAAAATCGCGAAGGCAAAAGCGCCAACGATCGCAGCGAAAGCAACAGATCGGACAAGAGGTTTAGTCATCCACCATCCCAGAGCTTTCATCCAAGACAGTGCAAGCGGCAACAGCAAAAAACACACTAGCGTGCTAGCTACCAGAGCCCACAGGTCAAAAGCTTGCGCAAATAGCTGATCCTGTTTCGCACAGGATGCAGCGGTCAATTTAGCGGGCGATTGGCCAAAACTGATTGAGACGCACCCAACGAAAAACATGCAGATTGTTGACGCACTGAGTCGCCCCCCGCAACCCGCGCGGTTTGAATGGTCGGCAACCCCTGATCTATTCTCCTCTTGCATTGCTTTCAATTCTCCTCTAAACTGCGCTGTAATACCCAAGATGGCTGGAAGCCAATTGTACAACAGCTAAGAATCCGTTGAGAAGGACTCCTTGATGCACCCATCCGACAACCGACCGCAATTCTGTATCCCCCGCAATGGCCCCACATTGGAGGCCCTGCACCTTGATGATCAAACGGCCAAACTGAAGGTCCGGACGCCGCTTCAGAGCCTGCTTTTGCATGTCCGTCAAAACTCCAACTCCCCTTGGGTACCGACGGAACTGTCATTTCAAATTGCTCCTGGCGTTTACGGCGTCCGTGTTCACAGAATTGCCGAGTCATTCCAGCTAGTCGTAAGCTCCGTCAGTAAAGAATGGCGTCTCCCAATAACAGTATTGCCGGGCCCTGGCCTTGTGAACGGTATCGGGTCGGGCTCCCCCGCTGACGCCGTCTGTATAGTGAAACAGAATTCTGGCGTCGGCACTGCGTTTGTGATTGCTGCAGCCGGTCGAGACTGCTTCGCGTTGACTTGCGCTCACGTTGCTGTTCCTGGGAAAAACATCACCCTCCTGTTCGACAGCGGCGCCACCGTGATTCGCGCAGGTCTAGTAGCCTGGGACGACGTTAGTGATCTCGCCGTCCTCCGTTTCCACGACACCCGTCTCAGCCCTCTGTCTCAATTCGGGTTATCTGCCCCAATTTCTCTCGCTGCTGAGCGGGGCGAGGAAGTGCTTACTCTTTCCTTCCCATTTGGGGATGATTTCGCTCGTGACCCTGCGCAACATCAGGGCATAGTAAGTAATCGACTCTCCATAGAGAGTAATCGCTTTTCTCCGGCTGAATTCCTCCAACTCAGCTTCCATTTGGACCGCGGCTGCAGTGGAGCACCAGTTATTCGAAAGCGCGACGGACGGGTGGTTGGTGTCTTCAAGGGTAAATATGAAGACAAACTCGCCTTGGCCATCGACATTCGCGAGGCTTATCGCCGTTTCCGTTTCATCGACACGGTTCCTGATTAGCGAAAGCCCACTCCCATTGGACGAGCGGGCCTTCGATAGCCTGTACATGCTTAGCTGGCCTGGGCTCCCATAGAAAGCTCAGCCATGACTTTGGCACTCTCTGCCCGGTATCGCCCTGCGGCCTCTAACATCTGGGAATTCAAGGTGTCAAGCTTGGCAAGGGTCGACTCCGCCAAAGCCGCCGCACTAAGAAATTCGCTCACATTCTCGACGTTCCTGGCACTGACCAGTGCCTCATCAAGCGCCTTCAATCCGCGCTTCGCCGCAATGAGTCTTGCCTCCTTTTTGCGACGGAGCGATGCGAGTTGACGCTCTGCATCGGCCTTAGGATCTGCTTCGGTCATCTTGCCAACAAAAGTCTCCGCCCGCTGCAGGACTTGATCCAAGTCTGCTTCTAGCTGATTTACGGCTGTCTCCATCTCAGCCCGGTTCTGCTCAAGCATAGGCAGAGACTTCCTGAACGCCCGCACCGCCGATTTGAGATCTTCATGGTCCTGCGTTGTCGCGGTCCTCTGTGCAGCCTTCTTGGCGGCATCCTCGATCCGGTCGACACGCTCTTCGCTCTTTTGGACGGTCTCCATAGCCGACCTCTTCGCTTGATTCAGCGCGGCTTCGGATTTTGCCAGCGACACAGCTTCGCCGCCAGCGTGAGGGCCCATCGCGTCTGTAAGGCGCGAGCACCCCGTTGTCAGTGTGATAGTCGTCAAAACGCTTGCTAGCGCCAACGACATGATGTGCTTATTCATTTTGTGCTCCTTTGTTGTAATGAGTTGATGGTATGCGGACATTCAGAAAGCGACCAATCGGCGCTTCTTAAGTTCCGTGTAATTTCCGCCCGACACTAGAGACAGCCAGAGCCCTTGTTCGTCGGCCATTAAATGCGCCTGCCCCATCTCGGCGATCACGATTCTGAGGGCGAGTGTGTTGTCCTCTGAAGGTGAAGCGATCAGCACTTCGATAGAAACGTGCCCGGGTGTTTTCGTTTTGGGATCGCGCTCCGTGATCACGAATCGGCCAGGCACATGTAGTGTGCGTGCAATCGCCGCCAGCGTGATCGACAGATCCTCGCAATCACCTTCCTGGGACAGCAAAAAGTCTTCGGCAGAAGCCAGGTAATCCGCCTCAGCTTCCGGATCTGGCACGTAATGCCATTTTTTCACTACAGCGTTGTAAGCTCGGCTCAGTTGGGTGGTCGGCGAACCAGCGAAGGTCGCAACGAATTGGTTGGTACGCGGGCCGGGCGTCGACAACTCCAAGAGCGCCTTCGCAAACTGCGCAGGATCTGTCGGACCAAGAAACTGTCCATTCACCCTGGCTGGCGGATGGCGTGTCGCCAAGAGCCATGCTGCGATAGCGAAGCCGGTGATGAAGATTATGGTCAACTGTCTCATGACTTATAATGGCATGAGTAGCTATACATTGTCAACAGAAAAAATAAGCAAACATTCTCAAATGCTAATCCGTCTCTATTAGAGAAGTTGCTCACTACTCTCTAAGGGTAAGTCCTGCAACGCTTGCATTCGTGGTAAACCTTTGCTAGTTTGTTATTTGGAGAGCTTAAAAGATGCCCAAGAAGACAATCGATGGAAAAGACTTCGTGACAGTAAAAGAAGCTGCCGAGGAACTACAGGTGTCGACGGCGACCATCAGAAGACTGTGCGACGACGAAAAACTGGATGCGGTCCAGCACAAAATCACCAACTACCGTTATATCAGCGCGGAGTCTGTGAAGAAATTGAAACGGAACCTATGGGACTAAACGGATTCGATCCATCACCGTTCGGGGTCAATGAAGGGTGAGACCAAGTACGACCTCGAATGGGAGGTGTTTTAAACCGGCACGGGGAAGGCTAGGATCGGAAGCCTACGAAGCCACGGCATCACTCGCCTTATCCTCTTTCGCGAGGTCTCAAGTCATGGTGAATTGGACGACGTGATCAACCATCTGGATATTGACTCGAAAGCCGAGTCACCCCCTGAACCGATGAACGCTAAATGCTTCTCTCATGGCTCTGAGTGCGCGATATAAAGGTTGGGATCATGCAGCCCGCCGGTCAACCCAGTAGTTCTCGAAACGGTTATTAAGGGTTGTGCAGCGAAGGGCGATGATGGCGTTGGCCCCGCGCAGCGTCCAGAACATGCCTGAGCGTTAGAGCCGGTTGCCGATTACGGATTTACAACCGGCTTCTATCACACGGGAGCCGACAAATAGATGTTGTTCGCGGAACGTTGGATAGCGCATCCGTTCTGCGTTGCGCTCGAAGTATTCGGACTCGATACGAATCTTTTCGGTCACTTCGGCGTTGTTGGCTTGTATGGAACGCAGGCCCAGCACCAGCTTTTCGATCTTCCAATTGTCGAGAAACCGTTTTTGATGAGCCTCCATCCACTGTTTTTGCTGCTGCTGATCGTTCGGGGGTAGTTTGCGTGCCAAGTCCCACAAGTGTTGGCGGGCGTGAAACAAGTCAACAATCTGCACCGCGCTGGGAAAGTGTTGGTCGGCTAGATTCCAGATCCACTCGGCTCCGTCGCCCATAACGACCTTCTTTTGCGCACTCCTCGCCCGGCGGGGTGACGATGACCGCGCAGACCTCGAGCGTCGGCTGTCCGCGCAACTGGCGAACAAAGCGCTTGACGCTCTGGTAACGGCCGGTGAAGCCATGATCGTCGACCAAATCCTGGTAGACGGCTTTGGCGTTCCGGCCCTTGCTGAGCGAGAGTTCGATGAAATCGAAGTATGGTTCGCAGGCGCTGGCCGAGGGGCTACGGCCTGGAGCCGGGACCGGCTCCGAGTCGGGGGACACCTCATCGGCCGGTTTTGCTGGCGCGCGCCAACCCCAACCTCCAGGTGCACGGACCGCCACACCCGCAGCTTTCAAATAGGCACCAACGGTCTCTCGCCGGATGCCGGTCTCTTGCTCGATGCGCCGTAACGGCCGGCCCAGCCGTCCCAGCGCGAGCACTTGTTCTCGTTTTTCTTCGTTCAAGACATTGCTCACGACGATGAAGATTACTGCTCCATCGTTTCAATGTCTTGCTCGATTTCTATTGGCCGGTTTTCAGCCGTCCCTCCTTGGCCGGCTTTGGGTGTCGCCCGAGGATCAGAAAACGTGGTCTT
Source organism: uncultured Acidobacteriia bacterium (assembly GCA_903881085.1). GTDB lineage: Bacteria > Acidobacteriota > Terriglobia > Bryobacterales > Bryobacteraceae > CAIRSA01. The sequence goes on along the minus strand of CAIRSA010000449.1, from coordinate 18,527 downwards.
CTGATGACTGGCTACAACCAGGAAGAAGCAATTTCTTTCGGAGTAGGCCTTGCCTGCGGTCTGCCGTTCTAAATTCTCAGACAAATTAAGGATTCACGTAGGCGCGGGAGGCCTCCATAGACAGGTCTCAGCGGGCGGGCTATCTTTGTGTTTCTATAGAAACGAGCGCGCCGGGGACCGATGACGGCATGGCCAATGAGGGAAGATATAGTGGCAGACGGTGAGGAGGCGAAGCGTGCGGCTTCATTCGGCTTGTAGTATGCCCTCTCAGAACAAGTAATTCCGGCTGGGGCTCTCCTCCTCCGCGCAAAGCCGCGCAGCTGTTAACAAATGCTGTTTGCGCGGAGGCACAAGATTCCAAGAACGTGCCACTACAGCGTCGGAAAGCCTCAGCACGTTGCGCCTGAACTGATCGAGTTTTGAGTTGCCCATTTAGTATCAATCACTTTGCCAGTGACTCGGGACCGCCAAACGTCCTTTCTTTCGCTTGGGAAACTATTCCGGACAGCGGAATCATCGAGAACTATTTAAAGAGAGGGTTTGAAAGTCCACTTTTCGGGGATAAATTGCCCTGCCCGGTTTTCGCGAATGCCAATGATCCGCAGGTGCAAGAAAATGAAGAACATGCACAATGGCGTGCTTCAACGTGCTTCCCAGTAATCTGACCTCAAAACCGGCTTTTTCCACAGCTTCCTGCGCTTGTCTTTTTTAGCGATTGACAGGCCATGCGGTTGGCGGCCCCCGTGCTATGACTTTGAAAGTCATGCTACGCCCAAGTTCCATAGATTCAGCGCAAAACCAGATTCCTCTCGACGGTGTGGCCGATACTCGGACCATTCAAACCTTGGACCCCCACATTGGACAGGGCCGTCAACAAACTCAACCGGTCAATCGCACAGGTGGAGATCCGTACTAAATTCACGGTCCAGACGATCTAATGGAATTTGCCTTTAGACGAGTTCGACGCGCATCGAGTTGAGCCGCGGCGGCGGCGAACAGATCATAAGTGACAATTGCCTCGTGGAGGCCGAAGCGAACACCGTGCTTGTCCCTGAACAATCCAAGGTAGACGGGGTTTCTCAATGTCGCGATTACTTGGCGTGATGTCCAGGGGTTGCCTCCACGCCATCTCCCCGTCCGGCGCGTGGCCTGCGTTTTAGTGCGCCAACCGTTGGCGTTCGCAGCCGCCGCGATTGCGGTCGGCATTTCACCGGCGGCGGCTTGATCAAACATCCACTTCACTATCGCCGCCTCGCATGGATTGGGAATCAACTGCTTTGTTTGTGGGTCGGCCTTGTAGCCGAGGGGCAAGACGCCCGCGATTCGTCGTCCTTGAACCTTCAGGCGGGCACGGGATTCGGCGATGCGTGCAGCAATCGTATCGCGCTCGAATTCAGAGAAGGACGCAAGGATACTTAGCATCAAAGTGTCCTGCGCCGCATTTCCGAGTTCCGGGGCAGTGGTAATCACCAGGGTGACGCCGGATTCCCGAAATTCTTCAAGCAGCCTGGTAAAGCCCATCAGATTACGGGAAAGCCGATCGAAGCGATGAACTACGACCCGATCCACACCCCGACTGCGGATCAGTTTTAAGAGTCGTTGAAGGGCAGGGCGGTCCGAGGTCGCGCCGGAGTATCCTTCATCGTCGAAGCGTTCCTCCAGGCGGACCCAGCCTTTGAAGCTTTGCGATCGCACAAAGGCTGCGCAAGTCTCAAACTGGACCTGGCATGACGAAAGTGCTTCGTTCGAAGCCATCGACTGGCGAGTGTAGATCGCACATCGGATCGGCTTTCGATATGTCGGATATGACGGTTTCGTAGTAAACGATCCCGCTTCAATAGTGCAGTCACGACCGCGAACTTCTCATCGGGGTTGGGACAACCAACTCCATAGACATTGTTTTCGACCGGCTCAACCGTTAAATCGTGGGTTGAACCGCATTTTCGGGCCTCAAGATGCTGAACTTCGAACTTACACTTCGTCTCACCAGGCTTTTGCGCCGCAGCCGGCCGTAGAACGGTTTGCAATGTGTCGGTAGATGTGTAAAACTACCGATAGAAAGAAATATGGTAAACGGCTCAGCCACTGAACGAGTTCTCCAACTGGCGGCGCGCCAGCCTTTGATCCGTCCGCGTGATGTTGAGGCTCTCGGAATCGCCCGAGAGTATTTGCTCCGCCTTTACCGCCAGGGACTCCTTGTCCGCCCGGCTCGGGGCCTCTATGCGCTCGCAAATTCATCGATCACGGAACATCACAGTCTTGCCGTGGCTGCCAAGCTAGTTTCGCGAGGCGTCGTTTGCCTTCTTTCGGCGCTTCGGTTCCACGGTTTGACGACGCAGGATCCACATGAGATTTGGATGGCAATCGACTTCAAAGCACACCGGCCATCAATCGCGTCTATCGCTCTCCGCGTGGTACGATTCTCCGGCAGCGCTCTAGTCGCCGGGATCGAGACACACGCGATTGAAGGTGTCGAGGTCCGGGTTTACTGCGCGGCCAAGACCGTGGCCGATTGCTTTAAGTACCGAAACAAAATCGGAATCGACGTAGCGATTGAAGCCCTGCGCGACGCCTTGCGAACACGGAAAGCTACGGTGGATGAGATCCATCGATTCGCCAAGGTCTGCCGGGTGTCCAACGTTATGCGTCCATACCTGGAGTCAGCAGTATGAAGAAGACGATCCGGAATGTCGCCGCATCACATCGAGCAAAGCTCCTCGCGCTTGCGCAAAGTCGCGGGGACGATTTCCAATTCCTGCTCGGACGATGGATTATCGAGCGCTTCCTTCACCGCTTGGGGGAATCACGACACAAGAATAGCTTTGTGCTGAAGGGGGCGATGTTGTTTCTTGCGTGGGATGGCAAGCTTTACCGGCCAACGAGGGATCTTGACCTGCTCGGATATGGAAGTGCGGATGTCTCCGATGTTAAGGAGCGAATCCAAGAGATATGTTCTGTGCTGGCAGACGACGGCATTGTGTTCGACGTCGCCGGCATTGAAGGCGAGCGAATCAAGGAAGATGCAGAGTACGAAGGAGTAAGAGTTCGGGTGCCCGCAAGTTTGGACGGCGCGCGCGTGATGATGCAGGTCGACGTTGGATTCGGTGATAAGGTTGAGCCGCTTCCAACTGAAATTCATTTCCCTACCTTGTTGCCTCTCGAAGCTCCGGTCGTACGGGCTTATCCGCCAGAAGCCGTCATAGCAGAAAAGTTCCATGCAATGGTCGTGCTCGGAATCGCCAATAGCCGGATGAAGGACTTCTTTGACATCTGGACGTTCGCATCAACTCAGCGTTTTGAAATCTCCCGACTCAGCAACTCGATTCGCAGTACGTTTGATAGGCGCCGGACTGCATTGCCGGAGGCCATACCATTCGCGCTCACGGATGGATTCTTGTTGGACGGAGTGAAGAAGGTGCAGTGGGCCGCATTTTGCAAACGACTCGGACTACACGGCGTACCTCCTCTCGATGTGATCGGACCGACGCTTGTCGCTTTTCTCATGCCGGCCATTGAACAGGCGCGCCTTAACAAACCGGATAAGCTGATCTGGTTGCCACACGGGCCGTGGCAAAGCGCAAAGTTTGAGAGAGCGTAAGGAGATACTATGCCGGTGGAGGCGGCTTCGGAGTTCCACAATAAGGAACCACCCTGCCTCATGCTCGGAGCAATAAGACTCCAAGGCGTTATTGCAAGAACCGCACGTCGAGAGGTTCAATATCTTGGATTGCCGCCGCTCTCTGTTGACACTGCGGGGGAAACTCTTGCGGAAATTCCTCCTCTGTTTTAATCAATAACCTGCAATCTGAGAGAGGGTTTGATACCGCGCTTTTCGGGGAGCCAATTTCCAAAACGCTAACTTTGCATCGCTGTTTTAGTTGACAAAATGGCCCGTTCCCACCGTCCTTGTATCCCAAACATTCCGCAGTATTTGCGTTCGAACCAGTTTCTCCGGTTCGAAGTGCTACAGACTGGGGTGCGCTCTCAACCATGCTGGTTCGGAGCGTTGGCCTCTCTCAACCTCACGAACTCTCCAGTTTCTCCGTTGACACCTCCGCGTTAGTTGACAGCCCTGTTGGGAGAGGCCGCCCTTTCTCAACCGGATTTCGAACTATGCTGCGGATGACGGAGAATGGGATTAGTGTTCACTGCCTCCAGTGAGGCGTCGCGCCGAAGGTTGGTTCGGTGCGCCATTTACACCCGCCAGTCGGTGAGTTCCTCAGATTCGCTCTCCTCGTGTGACGTTCAATACGAGGCGTGCCGATTGTATATCGAGTCCCAACGGGAGTACGGCTGGACGCTCGTGCCCGAGCGATTCGATGACAAAGGCTATTCCGCAGCGTCACTGGATCGACCGGCGTTGAGCCGATTAATCGTGCTCGCCCGGCGCGGCGCCGTCGATCAGATCCTTATCCACCGTTTCGACCGACTTTCGAGGCGCGTTCGTGATTGCACCGCCTTGCTTGATGAATTTCGCCTCCTTGAGATCGGACTCGTCGTGGTCACGGCTCCCGAAATCGGGCACACCGCGCAGGACAACTTCATGTTGAACATTCTGGCGTCATTCGCCGAATTCGAGCGCGAGATCATTGCTGCTCGAATTGCGGATTCGCGGGCTCAACTGAAAGAGCGGCATCTTCGGATCGCCGGTGCCATTCCACTTGGCTACGACTCGGACCGGCGTACGAAACAACTGGTGCAGAATCCTATGGAGGCTGAGATCTTGCGGTGGATGTTCGTGGAAGCAGCCGCCGGAAAACGCCCGGCGGAGATCGCCACGAATGCGAACGCGCGGCAGTTTCGCACGAAGGCAAACGGGCAATGGAGCGCGCGGCAAGTTGTGGCGACGTTACGCAATCCGGTTTATGTCGGTCGATTCAAAGACGGAAAGGGTGTCCGGCCCGGGTGCCATGAGCCGATCATCGACATGAACCTGTTCGAGGCCGTGGGCCACGCTTTGGACTCTCGCAGGACCGCGGGACCAATGCGCACCAGCTACGGAGAAGTCTGGCTGCTGAAGGGCAAGATCTATTGCCGCCGTTGCGACCGATTGCTGACTTCACACAGTTGCAGACACGGGGTCATTGTCTACCGATACTATCGTTGCCGCGCCACCTCAGGCGGTCGGTCGCCATGCGGATACCAAGTTCCGGCAGGCCGGCTTGAAGCGGAGGTGTATCTTCACTTCCCTTGGCGCGTGCGGCGCGACATGAGGAGTGACCAATTTCGTGATGCCGTCGTGCGGATGGAATATGACCCCGAGATGGACGAGATCGTTGTGCTCTGGAGAGAGACCGAGTCGTAAAATGGATGCTCAGCGACTTGTAAGCTTTCCGACGCGGACGACTTGCCCTGGCTCGATGTTCTGCAAGGCGAGGAGGCAGTCCGGAATGACGGGGAGAAGGTCCTGAATCCGGTTCGAGCGTGCCCGAACGATCAGGATGGCGATTTGGCCTAACTTCAAATCCTGCTGGTACGGGATGTTCTTATCGAGCGTTAGCAGAACGTCGAATTGGGGTTTTGCCAATGACAGCAACTCACCGTTCTTTTTGCCAGCCCACCCACATTCAGCAACGGTTCGACACTCGTGGCCCTTCAGGTGACCGGCAAGTTTGCGCGGGAGGTTCTCATCAATGAGGACCTTCATCGCGAGTTGGTGAGGAGTGCCTTGGCTTCTTCCAGCGCCGCGATCGCAGCTTCTCTGCTGACCGAAGGAAAGTTGTCCAGGAATTCGTCCAGGGTATCGCCGGCTTCGAGGTAGTCGATGAGCGAGTCGAAGGGAACACGTGTTCCCCGGAAGCACGGCGTGCCCCCCAGGATTTCCGGATCAATGACGATCACAGACTTATGTTCCATGAAGTACCTCCCGACCTCCAGTCTAGCAGGGATCGTTGAGAATAATTTCGCGAGTCCAAACCTGCTGCAAGTTCGAAGCAGCCGCTGTGGTGCCCGATTCAACTTTCGAACTTATCCGTCCTCCGGGCCAGGGCGTGCTGCAAAGTTCTTTGTTTTCAGCGCTATTTCGTGACTTGTCAATCGGATTATGTCAGGGTCGAATTGAGCCAATTTCCAAAACGCTAACTTTGCATTGCTATTCTAGTTGACAAAATCGCCCGTTCCCACCGTCCTTGTATCCCAAACATTCCGCAGTATTTGCGTTCCGGGTGGTTTCTCCAGTTCGAAGTTATACAAACTGGGGTGCGCTCTCAACCATGCTGGTTCGGAGCGTTGGCCTCTCTCAACCGCACGAACTCTCCAGTTTCTCCGTTGACACCTCTGCGTTGGTTGACAGCCCTGTTGGGAGAGGGCCCCCAGATGGATAGTTTCGAACTGCACGCGTGGTGTGCCACAGTCTGGGTTGCGAGGCGGTACGATACCAATGACGTCTCATGTTCAAGTCTTTGATCAACAGTCTGCTCGGCCGCATAAAAACAGTGCCGCCTCATCATAAGCAGGAGTTCGCGACCCTCGGCGATTCCGAGGCGGTCAGAACCCCCGTAAACACACCGCCCAATCCGGAAGGCTTGCCACTTGGCCCGACACCTTCTGTGGAGTCAGCGAGGCGTCCGCACATTCTCTCCCACTACGCACAGGTCAATCTGGCCGACAATCCGCTGGCTATCCGAGAGGTGCGGAAGACGGGCCCGGTCACCTGGATGCCAGGAGTGCAAGGCTGGTGTATCAGCCCGAGCACATCTTTTCCGCTGACGGTGGTCGGCGGCGACGAGGAAACGGCGTACCGGATCCGCGAAGCATTGGATGGGCTCGTCGACCACTACTCGGAGGATGTGGCCGAAGCAGTCGCCGGACTGGCGGTGGAGAGAGGAGCACGCTTCCACGAATTTGAGGATTACATTCAAAAACAGCGCCAGACTTATCGCACGGCGCTGGCCGCAGCCAGAGGCAAGGAAAGTGATCGCAGCGGCCATCCGGATGCTGACGTAGAGGAGGAAATCGAAGGCGAGGCGCTTGATGCACTCGACCGATGCTGTCAAGACTTTGAGACGCTGATCGAGGGCAACTACCCGAACGACCCCGGTGAGCTCGCAGCAATTCGGAGCTACGGATACGGCAACTTGCTGCGTTACCTCGGCACTGGGCCGCCCAGCGTCAAACTCGTGCCGCCTGGAACCCGGAGGCGTATCGGATTTGAGGCTTTAGCGCAGGCGGGGCTGGCGATTGGCGTCGATGGACTTTCCGATATCCCGACTGCGTCATTGCTTCATGCGATGACCGTGAAAGAGATTCAGTCCCTTTCATCGCAGCCGATCCCCTCGAAATCGCGCAAGAAGAATCTCGCGGTCGAATTCGTTCTGGGCCAGGACGGGATTCGCGAGCGAGCCATCGCAGCGACGGCACTCGATTCTGTCTTCTACCTGGTTCCGCCACCAAGTGCTCTCTCCGGTCTTGACCTTGGAGGGATGCACGAGCGAATGAGCTTCGCCTGGGGAGCCACCAATCTCGTGGTCACGACATACATCACAGCGGCACTGGCTGCGACGAATCGGGAATACGAAGGTAAGCATCTCCCCGCGGAGCGATTCAAGGTGCACAACATCTGTGACGTCCTTACTTGCCGAAGTTGCCGCAAAGCACAAGGAGAATCCAGGCCACTGGCCCAATGGGATCGATTCCCCTTCCACTTCGGTTGCCGGTGCTCTCTCCTCATCGACTGTTGAGAGAGGGCCCCCAGATTGGACAGTTTCGAACTCCCGTGAGTATCTATTGACAGGAATCGCAAACGCGGTTCCCAAGACCACCAGACAGCGGGCAGGCCGCCAAGCGGAAACCGTTGTGGGTGTCGGACCAACAGGGCCGGCAAACACGACGATACGCCTGCCCGCTGGACCCGCCGCCCACCACGCCGTTCCCGGTCTCCCGCCCGGAGAGAACGCATGGAGATCCGAGACCGCCAGACCCTCGATGCAGTTGCCGACGTCGCCACCATCCTGGCGACCGCGTACCAACGCTACCGGCGCGCACGGCGCATTGAAATCGCAGATGAAGATACTTCGAAAACCGTCAACGGAGAACTTGATAACCGGCGCGCGGAGAGCCCTCATAGTCATGAGGTTGACCAGTGAAGAAACTCCTTCGAGACCAGATCGATGAACTCTCCGCGATGAGTGTCGCGGAGTTAGAGCAGCAGCACCAGAAGATATTCGGCGAGGAGCCGGCGAGCGCCCATCGTCAGTTCTTGTTCCGGAAGATCGCCTGGCGGCTGCAGGCGGATCGGGAGGGCTGCTTGCCGGAGTCGGCACGCGATCTCGCCCGCGCGATCGCCAAGGATGTTCCGCTACGGAACCGGGTGATCTCCAACGCCGGAAAGCGGCGAGCCGGATTCCCAATCGAGCAGTCCGCGATCACCACGATCACGCCCGGCCACGACTCCCGTCTGCCGATGCCGGGCGGCCTGATCGTGAAGAAGTATAGTGATCAGACCATCGTCGTCAAGGTAGTCGATGATGGCTTCGAGTACGACGATCGCCGGTACAGTTCGTTGAGCGCCATCGCGCAGGAGATCACCGGGACCAAGTGGAACGGCTTTTTGTTTTTTGGATTGACGAAGGAGAACACACGTGGCCGCCGCTGACATTGAGATCCCGACTGGGCTGAGACGAAAAACCTTGCGCTGCGCGATCTACACGCGCAAGTCAACCGAGGAAGGGTTGGAGCAGACCTTCAATACCCTCGACGCGCAACGCGATGCGGCCGAGGCCTTCATCCGAAGCCAGCGTCAGGAAGGATGGGTAGTGCTGCCGGACATGTACGATGACGGCGGCTTCACCGGCGCGAACATGGATCGGCCGGCGCTTCAAAAGCTCCTCCAGGATGTTCGCGACGGATTCGTTGACTGCGTGATGGTCTACAAGGTGGACCGCCTGACCCGGTCGCTGCTCGACTTTTCGCGGATCATCGAAGTTCTGGACAAGCACGGCGTGACGTTCGTGTCGGTGACCCAGCAATTCAATACGACCAACTCGCTGGGCCGGCTCACGCTGAACATTTTACTGTCCTTCGCTCAGTTCGAACGCGAGATGATCTCCGAGCGCACTCGCGATAAGATGTCGGCCGCACGCCGGAAAGGCCGCTGGGTCGGCGGCATTCCTATGCTCGGGTACGACCTGGGCGACAAAGGCACAGGTCTGGTGGTGAACGGAGGCGAGGCCGATCGTGTCCGTGCCATTTTCGATCTCTACCTCGAATACGGTTCGCTGATCCCGGTGGTGCAGGAACTTAATCGGCGCGATTGGCGGATGAAGGCGTGGACCACGCGCATGGGCACGTCTGCCGGCGGTCATGAGTTCACGAAGAATCGTCTCTATAGCCTGCTCACCAACATGGTCTACGTTGGCAAGGTCGACTTCGGCGGGCAGGTCTACCAGGGAGAACACGAAGGCATCGTCGAGCCTGGAATCTGGCAATCGGTGCACGACCGGCTGCGATTCAACTCCAAGACCGGCGGGCGACAGATCCGCAACAAGTACGGGGCAGTGCTCAAAGGTATCCTCCGTTGCGGGAGCTGCGACGTGGGCATGGTCCACACGTACACGCAGAGGGCACCCAACAAGCTCTACCGCTATTACGTCTGCGTCAACGCTCATCAAAAGGGCTACAACCAGTGCCAGACACGATCCGTTTCCGCTCCGGTGATCGAGCAGGCGGTGGTGGAGCAGATCCGCAGGATTTCCGCGAACCCCGATGTGGTGGGGGATGTGGTTCGGCAGTTGGATGAGCAACGAGCCGCTGGGGTCGATGGACTGGAGCGTGAGAAACGGATCATCGAGAAGGAACTTCAGCGTCTCGGGGAGGAGACTGCTGGCCTCGTCATCGCGACCGGGAAATTGGCCACGGACCGCATGGCCGAATTGCAGGACCGCGTGGCCGCGCTCGAACGCCAACTTCGCGACGTGCGCGACCAGTTGGCTGAGTCGGTCGGCCAGACGGTGGATGCGGCGAGCGTGAGGAAGACGCTCCGGGAGTTTGATGGCATCTGGGCCGAGATGACGCCGCGCGAGCAGGAGAAGTTCGTGAAGACGCTGGTCGAACGCGTGACCTACGACGGTGCGACATGTACTGTGACAGTCGGCTTCCGCACGGCGGGAATCCGGCAACTTTGCCTTGAGGTGGAAAACAGATGACGGTTCAGAACCAAACGTTCGATGTGAAGGTCCGGTTGCAGCCAACGGTTCGGCAGATCAACCGGTCGCCGACGAAGCTCGCACCGGCCGCAGATCCCGCAGCGAAGCGAGGGCGGCTGCCGCGAATCACGCAGGTCTTGGCGATGGCGCTTCAGTTTCAGGAGATGATCGAGCGGGGTGAGATCAGCAGGCACGCCGACCTCGCTCGCCTTGGCTGCGTCAGCCGGGAGCGGATCAGTCAGATGATGGTGTTCACTTGGCTCGCACCCGAAATCCAGGAGGAGATCCTGAGACTGCCGCAGATGCCTGGAGGTCGATTTCCGGTCAGCGAAGGCGCGCTTCGCAAAGTGGCGCGCCTGCCAATGTGGGAGGATCAGCGGGCGCAATGGCAGCGCCAGTTCTAGTTCTTGTTGTACCCGAATGGACCACGCGACAAGAGCGCTTCCTTCCAATAGTTCTCGCGCTCAATTATGACTCTATCATCCGTCTTCGCTGGGCGATATTCGAGTAAGGATATGCGGAAATTGCGTCTCGCATAGTCTAGGCCTTCGCGGTCTATCAACTGCGTGAGCTCATCGTTCCAGCCATGACCAGTTCCGATATAACAGCTCCACCGTGCCCAGACGCCGGATTCGCCGTATGCGGACCCCACATACTTCTTCCCATTGTTCTTGTCCGCTATGAGATACACTCCCTTCACGTTTTCAAGGGCCGCTTTCCAATCTGGGCGGTGCATCAGAAAGATCGTTTCTAGCGCACTGAAATCGTGGTTGATTCCTTCGTAGCCAGGGAACCGCTCGCCGGTGTACGGCTCTCTCAATAGCTCTGATACGTTCATCTGGGAGTAGTAGTTTTCCAGCTTTATGGAGCGTATGCGACCAGGCCTTTCGAAGCGGACCTTGAGACGTCCCAAAATGTCCTGGTGGCCGGGCACTTCTTCCACCGTGTAGCTGTGCGCTTGGTTGGCTGGCAATCTCGAAAGGACTTTGTAGATGCCTCCCAAAAGCCATACACCAGGCTCGGGGTAGAAGTCTATGAGCGAGAGAATGTAGTTCCTATTGAACTCGTCCTTCTCAGACCGCCACGTGTTCCAAGCATTCCACTCATCGCGATCACGAACAAAGGCATCGAGTGGCTGAGTGTCTCCATTCCAACAGGCGAGGTGGACCTTGTACTCTTCGGGGTTAGCGATTGGCAGAAGTGATGAAAGGTGGATAGGCATGGTAGTTGTTGCACCGACAGCTCAATCGGGTCCAGGCACTAGCCCTCGGCGATAAAATGCCGTTGACGCACTGCTGTCAACACCTGCAATCCAAACGCTAGCACAGTAAGGAGTCCCGTTTGCGCACCGCCGAGGCCTTCGCCTAGATGCTCGCATTTCTCGGATCGCGCGATTGTCCGACCGCTGCTGCATCAAAAACCGCGTTCCACAACCTCTGGCTCGGGCTAAGCTGAAACGGGTCAGCGTCAATCCCATCTACGTCCGAAGGCCTTGGGCGAGCCGGAGCACATCCTTGTCCTCGCCGCGACGAGCCGCCGCTGTGCAGGGCTCCAGCAGCAGGTGACCTTCTCTCGTCGTAGGTTTGACGCCCTTCGCGCTCAGCCCCGCAATCGCTCGGTGCCGTGGGGGCCGTGGAGCACGACGTGCGGCGGTCTAATGGCCCGGTCGAAATACGCGGTGCACTCGACGCAGAGTGCACTCATCTCTGCCTCGGTATGGCGCCAACCGACGAGTGTCGTTCCCTCGTTTTTCGTGTCGGGATCGCGCATCCACCCGCACAGCCAGACCGGAGCCTTGGCTGCGAGACCGTTGACCTTAATCTCTTCCTGCCAGAGAGCCAATTTGACCAGTCCCCCTTTGCGGCGATCTCGGGCGGCGGTGATCATTCCATCCATCGCAGCTTTTTCATGTGGTTTCATTAGATTTCTTATACCTTTCATCGGCCTTTGCTCTTCGACAATCAAAATCCACTTCGCTTCATGTCAACAAAGTCACTGAGCCGGGAACTACCCACGGCCGCATCCATGGCCCCGTCTTCAGTGAGCAGCATCATGGTACCTTCGCCCGATGACTTTGGCACTCGAACACCGCGCTCCACAACCGCCTGCTTGGGCTGAATTGAAACGGGTCGCCGTCGATCCCCATCCACGTGCGGAGGCGCTGGGCGAGCCGGAGCAAGTCCTTGTCATCGCCGCGTCGGTTCAGCTTGCCGCCGCTTCGCAGGAACTCCAACAGCAGGCGGCCTTCGGAGGTCGGGACACCGGACTGGTCTGCCAAGCCGAGTACCCGGAGATCGTAGTCCTCCGTGCGGACGCCCGCACGTTCCGCCGCCTCGATGGCAGTCCGGCGTTGCGGCTCTTCTGAAATGGTCCGTGCCGCGAATACCTCCTTCGACTTCACCGCGATACTGATGCGGCCATCCCTGAGTTCGGTGAACCGGCATTCGTCCCACCGCTCCGGTGGCGCAGGGAAGCCGTCGCGCCGGTCGAGGCCAATCTTGAAGATGCAGCGGTACGCGCCGGTGCCATGAACCGAGCGGATCGAGTCTCCTGCGATCGGAAAGATCATTGCCAGCCTTTGGCGGAGATTGCTCACCTGCTTGCGGAGCGTGATGGCATCCTTGTCGGAGACTGAGGTATTCCGTGCCGGCGTTTGGCCACCGACGCTGGCGAACACGCAGAGCAACTGCCAGAGACGGTCGTCCGCGCCGGCGAAGCCCAGTTCCTCGGTACCGAATTCCCGGCTGGTTCCGCGCAGATCGGCGACGATTGCTGTCTCGCGCACTGTGATCCGCAATTCGTCCCACATCGCGCCGTCTGTTACGGGGAAGCTGGAGACGCTCTTCGCTGGCATTGCATACACGTCCCGAGGGACCGCGTCTTCGATGTAGGCGAGGTCGAGTGTCAGACCGGATTCCGTGAAGCAACCGACGTCGGCCAGCCGGAAGACGGGTACACTCTTCGCGCGCCACGAATCGCCGCCAGGCGGCCGCGTGGGTACGAGAATCACCGGAGACGGCGCATCCTCTATGTAACGGCAACGGTCCCAGAGCGTGTGGGTATCCGGCCATGTCGCGCCGCAGACGAAGAAGAAATCCCGGAAGCGCCCAGCCAGATGCCGTCGGCCGAGTGACCAGACGCGCCCAGGAAGAATCGGAGCGAGATGGCCAACGAGCCCCATCTGGTTGCGGAGCTCGCCGGCAGTCAGGTCGAGATCAATCGCCCAGCGCTGCAGACGCTCCGGGTTCACGGGCGCACCACCGACCTCCGGACATGGAAGGAACGGCGCCAGCAGCCCGGTCTGCGCGTTGCGAATCCAGACGACATCCTCGGCGTGCCCGTCGTCGCAGGCGTCGCAGACGGCCCGGGTCGCCATCGCCGCCGTCCGGAGGAAGCCGAGCGCCCGAAACCGCTCGACTTCCTCTGGCTGCGCCCATTGCAGTTCGTCGGCGGAGAAGAGCGGTTCCGCGTGCTCGCAGCGCAACCAGAACTGGTGTGCCAGGCCGGTCACGATGCGATCTCCCATTGCCGCAGACAGCGCCGGAGCGTCAGGTCCTCGTCACTGTCGCGCAGAGTGCAGCCAGCAGGATGCGTGATGGTGAAGCTGACGCTCTTCGGGCGCTTTCTGCCGGTCTCGAACGCGGCGTGGAAGGTCGCTTGCGTCACCGACAACTTCTCACGCGGCAGGTTCATTTCGTTGAGTGCTTCGTCCATGAGATCGTGGACACTTCTGGCGTGGTCGCCGCTGCCCGCGTCGAAGAGAATGCGTTCCTCGCTGTTCTGCTTCTGTACCCGGATTGCTTTGAGTTTGAACCAGCGCAGATTGTCCTCGGGCACCGTCGGGAATTGAAAGCCCGGCTGCAAGAGCAACTGAAGATTGTAGGGCGGCTTGGCGACCCGATGAGGTTCGGAATCGATCTGCAGAATGGACCGCGTGAAGATCAAGGCGATTTCATCCCGGATGTCTTTCGTGCCTTCGGCGTAGAGATCCACGGTCCCAGCGAGACGGTCGTAGGCCACAATCACCTCGAATGCGGGCTTCCACTGACGGCGGGAAAAATTGCCGTCGTCCTCATAGCCGATCAGCACGTCGGCGTAGTCGGCGGGATACGCGAAGAAAAAATCGATATGGCCCGACCGCAAGAGGTGCTCCACCCTGCAATGCTCGCCCCGTCCCTGATACGCCTGAAAGTACTCCGCAAGGCCTGCGCCGAACTGTTCCAGCGCATCGGGTGTGATTTGGGGTGTCATGGCCGGGAGTCCGTTCCTCTTCTCCATCGACCGCCGGGGGAGTCGCTCCCAGTGCGCCAGCGTCCGCGCCTCCTCGAAGACCGCCGGGTGGTTCAGGAACGTCCAGAATGCCATCTCGTGCGAGCAGGACTTACGGCGGAAGGTTGACACCAGATCGAGACTCTTCTCGCGGGCAACCCGGATCAGCCATGGCGTGAACTCCCGTCTGGCCATCTCGGAAACTGCCCGGAAGTGGCCGCCGATCTCGCGGCGGTCGGATTCCGGCAGTTGGAGCAGAGCCTGATGGATTGGCTCCACGTCGGTTTCAGCGAACCGATCCCACTGGATTTCCTGGAGTTGATTTCGCTTCGCGAAATAGGCCTGCAGCAGTCCGTTTGGCACTTGGCGCAGGAACAGTCTAGGGGTATAGTGCATGGGCATACGTGTCCTTCTGTGGACCAGCAGGCTCCCCGTCAAGTGACCTTTAAATGAGTGCGTTATCGCGGGTGGCGTGGCCTGTGAAGTCCGTGTTCGATTTTCATCAAATTGAATTCTAGCATGGCGAAGACAAGGCGAATACACATTTACTGCGCGAGCTCCCTAAGCTGCACATCACAAGGCAAATCGAGTTCTTGCGAGCCGACAACGGCGGGTTAGTGGATGCCTGTGGAAAACTCGCGATCTGGGTCGCCAATTGTGAATTTCACAATTGCCTGGAGGAGGTGCGGAGAAGAATTCGAGAGCTACGATGAAAAACTTCCTTATGTAATTTCAATGGGTTAGAGGCTCCAGGCACACTGTGGCGACCTGTTCCGGCTCCGAATTGTGAAATTTCACAAATGGCGTAGCAGAGGAACAAAATGATTTTGCCTGCTACAGACACCAAGCGGCCGCCGAGGGATCCGGCGATCTTACCGCCTCCAATCGGCGGCTGCGACGAAACATTGGTCCGCGACGCCTTCGACGACATTGCCCTTCTGGTCGGCAGCATCGCCGCCATTCATAACCTTGACGACGATCTGCTGTGGACTTTGATGAAGCGGCTCGACCGGATCCGAGTGAAACTGCTTCGCAACCTTGTCGGAGGCACGGCGCGCGAGGACTTCGAACCGGCGCCTTTGCGGCCGCCGCGCACGCACGCCGCCGTGGATGAATTCTTGGCTCGCAACCGCGGGCGGATGGGGGAATAGGCCATGCATATGGAAGATCTCTCCCCCGCCAAACAGAGACTGCTGCGATTGTTCCAGGCCATAAACTTTGGGCGGGTAGAGGAACTGGAGATCCGGGACGGCGAGCCGGAGTTCAGCCCGGTACCGCGCGTTTTCGTGGAGTTGAAGCTGGATGCCAACGATGGGCCTCGCCCTGAATCGCGGCTGGACTGTTTCCCGCTCCGCAGTCAGGTTGAGCGATTCTTCACTCAGATTGCCCGGCTGAACCAAGGAACCGTCGAGGTGATCGAAGTGCGGCACGGGCTCCCATTCCGCATGGTCATCGAAGCGATGCCCGCGGAGGTGGAACCGTGACCGCCGTGGACCCGTTCGTGATTCAGCAGGCGGAGATCCGCGCGAGTCGGCTTATCGGCAGCCATGGATTCACACGCGACGACTGGGATGACCTTCGTCAGGATCTGCTTCTGGATTACCTGGAGCGACTCCCTCAGTTTGATAGGGACCGGGGCGACCTGCGCGGATTCATGTTCGGTGTAGTGAGGCATCGCGCCGCGCAATTGGTTAACCGGCAACGTCGACGAGTGCAGTCGGCTCCGGATGGGTCTACCGAAAGCGGCGGATCGAGACACCGGCTTGCAGTCGTGAATTATGACCTGCGGCTGGACGTTGAGGCGGCGTTGTCGCGGTTGCCGGAGCACCTGCGGACGATTGCGCAAATGCTCTCGGAGCGGACGCCGCGCGAGGTGTCGCGCGCCACGGGCAAGTCGCGATCGCGGGTGTACCAGATGATCGGGGAGATCCGCGCGGCATTCGTTGACGCCGGCGTAACTCCGGAGGTGCTTCGGCAGAGCGGGGGCGCATGGTGAAGCACGGCGAGATCCTTCCGATTGCCAGCATCCGCGTTGACGGAGGAACCCAACCCAGAGCGGTCCTCGACTTCGATGCCATCGAAGATTACGCCGAAGCGATGACCGGGGGCGTGAAGTTCCCGCCGGTGACGGTCTTCTACGACGGCGACAGCTACTGGCTCGCGGATGGTTTTCACAGGGTCAAGGCAGCCTACGCGGCGGGCTTTGACAGCGTGCTCTGCGATGTTCACCAGGGAACGATCGAAGAGGCGCAGTGGTACAGCTTCAGCGCCAACCGGGGCAACGGACTGCGGCGGACCACGCAGGACAAACAACGGGCCGTGAAGGCGGCGCTAGTCCACGGGCGCGGAACTACCCTCAGCGATACCCAACTCGCCCGGCACATCGGCGTGGACCAGAAGACGGTGACCAACTGGCGGCGACAGCTTGAGGCATCTCAGGAAATTCCTAAGATGGCCACACGCGCCGTCACCCGCGGGGGCAAGACCTACCAGCAAGAGACCACCAACATCGGGAAGCGTAAGGCGACGGAGCCAGCGGCCCGAAAGAGAGCGAGCCAGGACGGCCTCAACCCCGTCCTACGCGCGTTCAAAGTAATCGCCGCCTGCGAGATCTCGCCCGAAGAACTCGCACGGCTCCTGGCCGCCAGGCCGGATCGGGACCAACTAATTTCCTCCATGGAGAAAGCGAATGAATTCCTTGAACAATGTGCAAACGAAGCAAGACGTGCTGGGATTGACAGCCAGCCCGCCGACCATTATGGCGAGTCCGAACGCCAGGCGCGTGACGATGCTGATCACGCCACAACTGGCTCAGCAGTGGCTTGAGCGGAACACACGCAACCGCCCCTTGAGCGAGAACACCGTTATCGCCTACGGCCTCGACATGCTGGAGGGCCGCTGGCAGTACGACGGCGCTCCGATCCGCTTCGATACCGGCGGAAGCCTCATCGATGGCCAGCACCGCTTGAAGGCATGCATCGAATCCGGCGTCTCCTTCGAAAATGGCGTGATCTTCGATCTGCCGCCGGAAGCGATGCGCACCATCGACATTCACCGGCCCAGGACGGCGGGCCACATCGCCCACATTGAAGGCGCACAGAACGCTTCATGCGCCTGCGCGGTAGCGGGCCTGATTGTTCTGCACCGCCGTCACGGCATCCAGCAGTTGAACGACCCGCGATGCCAGCCAACCAAGACGCTGATCGTCGAGGCGGCGCAGAATCTCTCCGGACTGGATGGGGCGGTGGTACAGGCAAGGCTTCTGGGAAGGAAACTCGCGCCGCCGCGAGTGGTGGGCTTTTGCTATTACCAGTTCGCGGCTCAGAATCGCGGGCTGGCCGACCGGTTCTTCGTCGAACTGGCCAGCGGGCTGAACCTCATGCCGGATAACCCGGTGTACCACTTGCGCGAACGCCTGCTCACCGACCGGCAGGCCAAGGCGAAACTGCCGCAGCTTGACATCGTGGCATTGTTCTTTAAGGCGTGGTTGTTCTACCGCGAAAAGCGGTCCTTGCGGAAGCTTTTCTGGAAGACGGATGGTCCATCGCCGGAGAAGTTTCCAGAGATCGGAGAGGCTGCATGACCGCCCCGATGGTCTCGACCTACTCTATGTGGTCGCTGTTCCGAAACTGCCGGAAGGCGGTGGACTGGCGATACCTCCAACAGCTCGTCGGTCTGGAGCGTGATGTGAACCTCCATTTCGGCTCCCTCGTACATCAGTGTCTTGAGCTGTGGCACCAATGCCACGACCTGGGGTGCGTACTCGAACTCATTGGCACTCTCTGTCCCAACCGGCTGTTTGACGATGGTCAGCGTCGGGACTGGCACAACGCCACGGCTTTGATGAAAGCCTATGCGGCGCGGTATGCGGCGGAGGAGTTCGAAGTGGTGGTGCTGGAGAAGACGTTCCAGGGTCCAATCGTAAATCCGGCCACCGGCGCGGCATCTCGCAGCTTTGTCCTCGCCGGCAAGGTTGACGGCATCGTGCGTATCGGCGAGGACTACTTCCTCCTGGAGCACAAGACCGCCGCACAACTTGATGCCGATTATCTGGAGCGTTTGTGGACGGACTTCCAGATCACGATCTACGCCTACTACGTGGAGCAGACGATGGGC
>CAIRSA010000448.1 GCA_903881085.1 uncultured Acidobacteriia bacterium | reverse complement strand
ATAGACGCCGGAAACATGTAGGCTGTCCCCAGTTTGCGCAGTCTCGCCACCCATCCGAATTTGCCGTCGACTGCTCTATTTAGATGGTGGAACGGTGCCCCGGCGATAGTTTTCAACACGCTCGTCCACGAGCGGCAAACCGCCACGCTGTGGCGAGATTTGGCTGTATCTTATTGATTCTTCGTTGAAGAGCCGCCACGGTGTGGCGGTTTCTGCGCCAAAATGAGCGGTTTTTCGAATTCTAAAGCTCCCTGACGGATGCCGTAACGCGATATAGTGAAATTGATGGGGCACGCCATCTGGCACCGTCCCGAACTTACATTAGAAAGCCTGGAATGAAACCTACTACTAAGCCTAATAACCCCTGCTTTTCGTCTGGCCCGTGCGCGAAGAGGCCGGGTTGGTCGCTCGACGCATTGAAAGACGCCCCGGTGGGACGGTCGCACCGTTCGAAAATCGGCAAGTCCCGCCTGGCGCAGGTGATTGCCGACAGCAAGAAAGTGCTGGGGATGCCCGCTGACTACGTGCTGGGCGTGGTGCCCGCCTCCGACACCGGAGCGATTGAAATGGCCATGTGGTCGATGCTGGGCGAGCGGCCGGTGGATGTGATCTGCTGGGAGAGCTTCGGCTCCGGTTGGGCCGGTGACTGCAAGAGCCAGCTGAAAATCAAAGACCTGCGCGTGCTGAAGGCCGATTATGGGAAGCTGCCCGATCTTTCGCAGGCCGACTGGTCGCACGATGTCATCTTCACCTGGAACGGAACGACGTCGGGCGTCCGGGTGACCGATGGCGAGTGGATTCCCGCCAACCGCGAGGGCCTGGCGATTTGCGATGCGACCTCGGCCGTGTTTGCCATGCAGATGCCGTGGGACAAGTTGGACGTGGTGACGTGGTCATGGCAGAAGGTGCTGGGCGGCGAAGCGGCGCACGGAATGATCGCGCTGAGCCCACGTGCTGTAAAGCGGTTGGAAACATACACCCCGGACCGGTCGCTGCCGAAGATCTTCCAGATGGCCAAGGGCGGGAAGCTGGCGGCAGGGATCTTCGAAGGCGAGACGATCAACACGCCATCGATGCTGTGCGTGGAAGATGCGATCGACGGACTGAAGTGGGCCGAATCGGTCGGCGGGCTGCAGGGATTGATCGGGCGCAGCGAAGCGAATCTGGCGGCGATTGAGAAATGGGTGGAAGCTTCGGACTGGGCGGCATTTTTGGCCGAGGATAAGGCGGTCCGCTCCAGCACTTCGATTTGCTTGAAGATTAAGGACGCGGCTTATCTGGCGCTGTCGGCAGACGACCAGGCGAAGCACGCGAAGACGATCGTGTCGATGTTGGACAAAGAAGGCGTGGCCTATGACATCGGGTCGTACCGGGACGCGCCGGTTGGGTTCCGCATCTGGGGCGGCGCGACGGTGGAGACGTCCGATATCGAGGCGCTGCTGCCGTGGTTGGATTACGCCTACGATCAGGTGAAAGCGTCGTTTTAGCTGAGAGAAGAACCGCTTACTAGCGTGTGAAAAATTAGAATTTGGACAGGCGGATCCTCCTTCGCCAAGGCTTCGGCGGACAGGTCGCCTGTCCTACCCACGGAAAGCCAATGTTTTCAAGGGTAGGACCGGCGATTCGCCGGTCCAGCTCGCTTGCGAGCGCATTTTTTCACACGTCCCAGCAAGCGGTTTGGGCTCATGCTGTTTATGCACACTGCCGGGCCTTTTCATTAGACCGTGATTTCGTAATAGAGATCTGTCACGGCCACCCTGTCCGTGAACGCCTGCCAGTCCGCCGCACTAACCCCAGCCGGTTTCAGCTTGGCCAAATCCTCTTTGGCTTTCACGTCATCGTCCACTTTCAGCATCCGACCATGGGTTTTTTCCTTGATGCGGTCCACCAATTCCGGTAGCGGCATGCGGCCCCAACGCTTCTTCACGGCCATATCGTGATCCACTGGAATCATCGCCACCAGCGCATCGTTCACCATCAGCTCAAGGCCTTTGGCCTTCAAGGTCGCATTGTGGCTCCCATGGTGGCCCACTTTGTAAAAAGTGGTTCGCGCCAGCAGATCAGGACCTGTGACGGTTTTATCGTTCACCTTCCATGTCAGAGTCTGCCAGCTAAGCCAGTTTCCCGCCTGCGCGTCGCCTGGAAACAGGAGAACATCGCCGCTCGCGACAATCTCAATGGCCAGCACCAGGCTGGTGTTGTTCGTTGCAGAATCCAGCTGCAGCGCCATCGTTTCTGAGGCGCCCATCCAGTCTGAATCAATGCGCCGCCAGGTTTGGTCAGGCGTCACTTTGGCTGGCTTCTTTGCCGCCGGTTCGGGAGCCGGATCTGAGAAATAATGTTGTTGAAAGAAAGGCAATTGGGCGGCACGATCCATCGATATGCAGTATTCGTTATCGAAGGGATTCATCGCCGATTGTTCTTCAGTGTCGTCCGGTGCGGCCGATGCGCGCATCAAGCCAGCCACAAGCATTGCCTGCGAACCGTTCGGTCCGGCATCCAGGCCGTAGGCTTCATTCTGCCCCGGGTTAGACTTCTTGATCAGCTTCTCGTCTTTGGGCGGACCCAGGACGTAAAACCTGATTCCAGGCAACTCCTCCAACTCGATCGGAGGCTTGCCCGGTTCGCAATAGCGGGGCTTTTCGGGCTTTACCTTTTCCTTTGCGTAGGTCATTGCGTCGGCCGTTGTCCCCGCGGCCGCCCCAAAAAAGCTCACCAGGCTATTCACGTCCTGGGCCTTGTCCGTATCGCCTGACAGAGCAAGATGATGCACCGCCATGCGCAATGCTTCCTCGGTTGTCTGCCGTTCGGTCCGCAGTTGATTGGCCAGTGCGTCGGTTGGATCCTCGGTCCACGCCACCCACACATTTCGCACAGTGATGGCGTCGAACAATTCCTTGGCTTGGTTAAAGCCAGAGACGTGATCCCAGTGTTCGTGCGTTGCCACCAGCAGGTCAATTGTCCCCTTGGTTACCGTACTCAAGTCGGTCACCACTTTGTGCATCGGGGTCTGCGGATCGGGCGTGCCCAGCACTACGCCGCAATCGATCACCATGTTGAAGGCATCTCCGGTTGCGCGCGGAAACCGGATCAGAAAGCAGTCGCCCAGCCCTTGCCGGTACATGCGTACGGAGATTGGCGCAGTGGCGTTTGTGGTTGTATTTTTCTTAGGCATGATGGTCTCCTAGACTCCCCGGTGCAGCATGGCAAATGGCTCTGCGGATTGCGATGGGTCGAAGTAAGCCTGGCTGTCCTCCGCCGCCATCTGCATGAATTGCTTCTCTGCGGCAATGCGTGCGCTGCTGCCAACTCGTTTACGAATCGCATAGCGGATCCGCTCGTGCTCCATATCGATCAGTACAGTGCACCCTCCGCGATACGTCGTAGTCAGGTTGGTTTTTGCATCAGTGACCACGAACCGCTGGATCGCTTCCACCACCAGATCGGTCATCTGCTGGCCGCGGCTGCTGATCCTGCGCGCAGGGCGCACGGAGTGGATGTACAGCGCTGGATTCCCTGCGGAGTTTTTAGGGATTTCCATAGGAACCTGAATTCCCGGCCGGATGTATACTCCCAAGTCCGCCTCCGCCGCCTCCACCTCGGCTTCGGAAAGGCCCTTTTGTAACCACTGCCACATCAAAAAGCCATTCCGCTCGCTTATGTCATAGGATTGTTTCCGGTCGCGTGAAAGGTCCCATTTGGTGTCCAGCATCTTCATCATTTTCTCAAACCGGACAGCGGGAAGTTTGAGGTTCGGCGTATTCCAGCGCAGGTCCTCTTCCGACAGAGTTCGCACTCCGCGCGGCAGAATCCCGCGCTTGCGGAACCCGGAAATAAAGGCCGTGCGGTAGTTGAATTCATCCTCTGGCTCCAAGTCTAGGTCGGCGGTAATCAGCGCCCGCAGGTAGTCGCCGAAGGTCAGATCGACCGGCGGACAATAATCGAGCGCACGGATGCATGCTGCCAGCACATGCTTGGCCGTACTGGCCGCTTTTCCGGCCATCTGATTCACCAGTTCATGCGGAATGTCTCCCCGCGGCAGAACGCCGGTGCCATTGGTCACCAGCCTGATCAGCCCCGCCACGCGCGCATCGTACATATCGAGAAAAGCTTCAAACACCGCGGCTAGCAGCACGGCGCCCAGTGCGTGCGGCTCTTTCGCCGATGCATAGTCCGTGCTCTTTGCTTCCTGCCCCAGTGCACTGCGCAGCGCTTGCGAACCGCTCGCTGCCTGGCCGAACTGTTGGGCCAATTGGGCCAGGATATTGTTCTTGCGTAGATTTCCGCGGCACTTCGCAATTGTGAACTTGAGTGCTTCCGGCATCATGAAGTGCTGGAAAATTGCAACGATATCGGCAAAGGCCTCGTGGAATGCCGCTATATCCTGATTGGTTTGGTATTGATAGTGCCTGTGCAGTCCGTCAAGCAACGCATGCGTTGTCTCATGCGCGACCACATCGTGCGACAAAGCGCAGAACACCATGCCGCCCGGTAGATTGTCTCCTGCGTTGCGGTTGTTGGCCCGGAAATATCCAAACAACAGCGACTTTTTGGGTGGGCTATAGTACGAATTCTGCTCGCACAATCCATGAGGATAGATGCGCAGCCTCTGCACGTAGTGGCTTTCCACTTCGCCGTTGACTTTCTTCACGATGCGAGGCGCCCACAGCGCTCTGCGGCCGAGCGCCTTCTCAAAGTTCCCAATGGTGTTCATGGCCACCGCATAGACCATCTGTTGATGGAAGCGCGGATTCGCCTCCGATGGGGGCAAGCCATTGGTAGCGAGCAGATGCGGATGGTTCAAATCCACCGGCGCATAGCAGACATTGGAGACCGGGTCAACGTCCACCACTTCCAGATACTCACCTACCGGGCCAGGTTCCAGTTTCTCTTCCCACGGTATTTCGAGCGTCGTTTCATTAATGGATTCGGTATCCAAACGCATGCGTAATATCGGATCGAAGGCGAAGACCCGCAACTTGCGCGAAGAGGGCGGGTCGTATTGCGGGGTTTCCGCCTCCACTGGGAAGTTGGTCTTGTCGCCAGGCTTGGTCCCACCGGTTGGGGAATTTCCCGCAGCCGTCCTGTGCAACGCCGCTTTCAAGGTGAGAGAGGCTGACGGCTCGGCTGCCATTGCATCCAGAAACTGCTTCCGCAGATCGGCTGGAAGATCCCCGGCCGGGCGGTCTGGATCGATGTCCGCGTTGGTCAATATGTCCTGCAACGTTTTACTGCGTGACAATATCTGTGAGGCCTCAAGGTTCAGCATTCGTTCGCGCTGCGTATTTTGCGCCGCTCCGAAAAGCTCGCCCCAGATGGGCCCGAGGAAGGGAATTCCCAGTGAATCGGCTGCGGTCTTGGACAGTGCGGTCGCTGCCGCCGGCTGCACGCCCATGGCGAGTGCCGCGCGCAAAGTGCCTTTTCCAAAATGCTCGCGGTTGGTGTTGGCCGCTTGCGACGTAAGTGCAAGTCGCACTGCTTCCACGCGCATCCATTTTTCTGGATATTGCAGAACCTGGTCGCGGTATTTCTGCAGCCAGCAGGCTGCTGCGGCTGCAATTTGCGGCGTTGCCGCTGAGGTCCCTTGGCCATTGAAATCGATTATATTTTGGCAGCCATAGCGCGCCCAGCCGACATTCGGAGTGTACGCGGCCATTGCGGTATCCATTTTACTATCAGGGCCGTAGGAGCCACCCATCAAGGTTGGATCGCCAAAATCCGCATACGGCGTTCCGTTATACATGACGCCGCACGCCGCCAGCACGCGATGGAAGCGGGCAGGGTAGACAATGAATCGAGGAACCCGAAATTTGAAGGGGCCGAAGTTGTTTCCCGCCGCGGTCACCATCGTAATGCCTGCTTCGTAAGCGGCACTGACCATATCTGCCCAGAGCTGCGAGGGCACGCCGCCCATGCTCATGGAAATAACGTCGACATTGTTTGCCATCGCATATTGAATGCCTTTGGCAATCGCGCTATTCGTGAACAGCACTACGGAGTTCGCCACCCGGATCGGAATCACCGTAGCAAAGGGGGCTCCACCTACAACACCGCTTGGCGCACCATATGGCGCACCGTTGAAATTGCTTCCGGCCAGAATGCTGAGCGTGCCGGTGCCGTGCCCTGGATTATTGCCCAGGCCGCCAATACCGGGGTCCTCCGCAAGATTGGGGTTCGGGTCGCCGTCCACGAAACTCCGTTGTCGGTTGTAATCCAGAAACTGCGGCAGAACCGAGTGGCCTTTGAAATATCCGGTATCCAGATGCGCGATGGTCACGCGCGCCCCGCCGGCAGGAATCTGCGGCTGTGCGCTGGCCAGGCCGGAATAAGCATCGCCCTGATACCACCGCCAGTCATAGGGATTTGGAAACGGATAGGGCCCTTTCGGCGGGGCGGGTGCCGCGCACGGATCGGCCGCAGCCAGTCCCATGCCGCCGGTTTCAGGAGCGGCTGGCGAAATCCACTGCTGTTCCAGATCTGGTTCGGCAAACTCCACCGCTGGAGCGCCTGCCATGCCAAAGCCTCTCGTATTCAGTTGGTGGCATACATCCCAGGCGCTGGCCGGGTCCGCGCCTGGCGGCAATTCCGCAACATGCCATTCCGCCGGTGCGGTTGCACCCATCAAGGGGGCCTGCCGCGCTCCCGGGAAAAGCGGCTGTAGATGAAAGGAAGCTCTTCCGACGCTGAACCCCATACCTTCCGGCATTGGGCTCGCCTTGACGAGAATACGAGTTGCTCGAGTGACCATGGATTCCTCCGCGTAAGTAATTCGCCTTCATTATTAATAGCGCAAATCGTCGCAAATCGTGCCAACTATTTTGAAGCAATTTGTTTGTAACACGGAAGGGGGAGAGGACACAAATTACTCTGTACAGAAAAGCCGATATGTAGGAGAATGTAACAACGCGACTATGGCAAACTATCTCTACGATGCTTATCTTACTTATGCTCCGGAAGATGGGGAGTTCGTCGATCAACTGAACAGAGCGCTTCGTGCGAGTGGCTTGGCAATCTCGTCAGACCGCGACTTGAAGCCGCAATATGGCGAGGACGAGGACGCCGCACTCTTGCGTGCCATGGCGGCCAGCCGCTACGTGATTGTTGCGATGTCACCCCACTATTTTTCCAAAGTTCTTTACCACGAACTTCATGAGTGGCAGGCGAGCATCGCACGCGAACAAACGGAGGGCCGGACAATCGTGCTGCCCGTGTTGCTGAAAGAAACCGTGCCACCTGCGGACTTTGTGACCAGGAAGAGTCCGATCGATTTCCGCTTATGGCGCGATGCGGCCGGCTTCCGCGACTGCCTGGCAGAACTGCTCAAGTCAATTCAGTTTGAGGATCTGGCGCAAAGCTGCATGGCCAACGAATGTGTTCTCTTTGCAGGCGCAGGCCTCAGCGCCCGTACAGGGGTTCCAACATGGTTTCAGTTTCTTAGCGACCTGCTGGCGCACGGGGTTGAGAACAAGATTATTGATCCCGGTTCCGCCCAGTCGCTTACAGGCGCGTTGAAAGAAGGCGAGCGCAATGTGGCCGCCGACGGCATTGTGCAGATGTACGGCAATCGCCGCGACCTGCTCCAATCCTTCCTCGCCGGCTACTTCAAGAGCGCCGGGCCTCTGTCCACTGCCCATAAATACTTGCAGCGCATCAACTTCTCCTCAATTATCACAACCAACTACGACCGCTTGCTGGAAGAGACGTTTCCAGATTACGCCTCGGACGGACTCTTCACTCCGCGGGATTCCGAAAAACTCCTCGACTCTCTATCGCAAAGGCGCTGGTTTATCCTAAAACTCTACGGCCTGATTGAGCGCCTGGATACCCTAATATTCGCCCCCATTGAATATCGCGAAGCGCTCTCTAGCAACGTCCCGTTTTCTAAATTCATGGAAGGGATCTTCTTCTCACGCAGCTTCTTCTTTGTTGGCCTTAGCCTGGAAGGGATTCAGGATTTTCTCTCCGGGTTTGTCTTTCGCGGTACTGCTTCCCGCAAGCACTACGCGCTGGTGGCTGTCGCGGGTTCGGCGTGGAAGGCCAAGGCCGATTTTCTCCGTAACCGGTATCAGATCGAAGTCATCCCCTTTCCTGTCTCCGAAGGGTTTCCCGAGGTTGAGACGTTCCTGCGCGACTTAAGCCACGCCGTCAATCCGGAATCATCCACGGGCCAGTCCGCCCCTGCCGTCTCCACACCTACGCTCCCTGGCCTGCGCAGCGTCCTGCTCGAGGAAATCGGGCCCTTTGAGCGGTTGGAATTGGATTTCCCGGTGCATTCGGATCCTGAAGCCGACAATGGTCAGCCCTCCCGCTGGAAGATCCTGCTCGGCGACAACGGTGTCGGTAAATCGACAATCCTGAAAGCTATCGCCGTCGCCATCATGGGGAGCGACGCACGCTCGTATGCTGGCCGGCTGGTGCGCACTGGCAAGTCAAGGGGCCGCATCACACTTCGGACGGAACATAACCCTAGCGGCTACGTTACGGAAATCCTCAAGAAGGACGTGCTCTCGGAGGCCGACATCATTAGTTTGCCCACGCGGCCAATGGAGGCCGAAGGCTGGCTGGCGCTTGGATTTTCCCCGTTGCGTGTGGTCTCATGGGCTCCTTCCACCGGTCCGCAGGGCATTGTGCAAAAAGGGCGGCCGACGGCGGACGACTTGCTGCCTCTGATCTCCGGAGACTCCGATCCGCGGATGGACCGGCTCAAGCAGTGGATTGTCAACCTGGATTCCGTAGACAAGCCTGGTCGAGCCCTGTCTCTTACCGGCCACACCGGCCGTGTCAGTTCCATCGCCTTCACGCCCGATGGCCGAACTCTGATTTCGGGCTCCGTTGATAAGACCATCCGTTTCTGGGACAGCTTCACGGGCGGGCAAACCAGAAAGATCGAGGCTCATGAGGCCGGTGTGAATGCGATTGCTGTCAGCCGCGATGGCAAACTGGTTGCATCCGGCTCGTTCGACAATTCCGCAAAGATCTGGTCCATCGATTCTGGCGATCACGTCAAGAGCTTTCGAAATAGTAAAAGCCAGATCCTTTCGGTTTGCTTTGATCGTGAGGCCTCGGTTCTCCTCACCGGGTCCGAAAGTGGGTCGATTCGGGTTTATGTTCTTTCCAGTGGAACGGAAGTCAAGAGACACAGTGGCGATCGCGGCCCCTGGTGCATGGCAGTAAGCCCGGACGGAGAAGTTCTCGCCACGGGTACCTATGCCCAGAATATTGGGTTAATAAACGCTCAGCCCGAGGTTATTCGGAAAATCCAAATCGGCCGCGGCGCCATCACTGCACTTGTCTGGTCACCGGATGGCACCAAACTCATCTGTACCTCTAAAAATGGGCCTGCCATTATTGTGAACGTTTCCACCGGCAACCTGATCAAAGAACTCCCAGGCTCCGATACCATGAGCGTCGCCATCTCACCCGATGGGCGTCTCATCGCAGTTGGTTTCGACAGCGGCCAGATCAAGGTTTGGGATTGGGAAAAGGATCTGGAAATCATGAGTGTGCAGGGGCATCAACTCGCGGTATGGAGCCTCGCATTTTCCCCCGACGGCCGCACCCTCGCCTCCGCTTCTGACGACTGGACCATCAAACTATGGACTGTCCCGGGAGTAATTGCGACTGGAAACCAGCAGGAGACCATCCGCCGCTTTTTCAACCTGGTGGGTACGCTGACCGACCGCCAGGATATTGATTATCTTCGTGTAACCGACGATTATCGCGTTATGGTTAAGGTAGCCGACGTAACCGACGGCATCCCTCTCGAATTGCTCAGCCAAGGGCTAACCTCTTTGCTTGGTTGGATCGGCGTACTCTGCCAACGATTGAAAGAGACGTTGCAGTCCGCCTCCAGCGATCCGCTTCCCACCAACTCGTATGCCCTGGTGCTGATTGACGAACTCGATGCCCATATGCATCCCCGCTGGCAGCAGGTGCTGGTGGGACGGCTGAAAAAGGTGTTTCCAAACGTGCAGTTTATCGCCTGCACCCATTCGCCCCTGATCACCGCCGGCCTGGATGAGAACGAAGTGGACCGCTTCGCGCTGAGGCAAAACAAAGTAGTAAAGGTGGACTTCGATAGCGACATGACGCTCGGCCGAACAGACCAGATCCTGACCGGCGAACTCTTCGGCCTGAAAGACACTCTGGATATGACGACCCAGAAACTTCTGGAGGAATACGAAGGACTAATGGCTAAAGATGTGCTTGATTCGGGGCAATCAAAGCGCTTTCAGGAATTATCGGAAATTCTCAATGGCCGCATCCCCCCGAGTCCGACCGCATTGGTGGTCCGCCGCGCACAGGAACTGATGGACTCGCTGAACAAGGCCCACGCCGATCTCAAGTTGAATAAAGATGTGCTTGCACGTGTGGCGTCTCTCTCCAAGGCCTTGCAGGAGGGCATATGATTGGAGTTGCTTTTGATCCAGCAAAGCTAGTGGATCCGGATCAGTTGAAATTCTGGAGCGCATGGCAGGTAAAAGCCCGCAAGGCCACGGTGTCCGCGATTACCCAGTTTGAGGATTGGCTCGTTGGTCCGCGAGATAAACCCTTTCAACTCAATTTTCAGAGCCCGATTTGGAAAGAATTGAAAGATTGGCTGCTGGAAAACGTCTTCCCTGATAAATGCGCCTACTGTGAGCGCACGATCTCCGGGTATTACGGCGATGCCGAGCACTTCCGGCCGAAGGGCGCGGTGAAAAACGGGCAGGCAATTCCCGAGTGCCAGATCGATCATCCCATTGATGGGCATATATTGGCAATGCAACATCCAGGCTACTTTTGGCTTGCCTATGATTGGCGTAACCTATTACCCTCTTGCGTCTATTGCAACTCCGGTAATGGCAAGAATGAACAATTCCCCACCGCCAACCCCCACGTGTTTGTCGAGCGGCTTACGCCTGCACAGTTGCAGGCAATACCACAACATTGCCAGCCACTGGCTAGTATCCGATGGCCTGGCCGGTTTTACTATCATGCGCCTGAATATTTGAATGAAAGGGAAAAACCCCTGATTTTGTGCCCGCTCAATCCTATTCCCGCGTACGACCCACGCAAACTTCTCAGATTTCACCTTACGGGAAAAGTTGTCCCGAAAGAGGGAAGTCCTGAGGCGGAGATGACGATCAAGGTATTCGGCTTGAACGACAAAAAGCTGTGTGAACTCCGCCAAAAGGCCCAGGAGTCTTTCCGCCTCAAATACTTTGACTTGCTGCGGGAGCTTGATCCAGATAATCCCGATCAAGCCAAAGTTCAAAAGTTTATTGATGATTATGCTGCAGGAAAATACCCCTTCAGCGCCGCTGCTCTAGAATACTATCGCGTTTTCTACCGGGCAGTCCCAAAGCCGGCTTAGGAAACCTCCACTACGCGCGTGATTTCGCTTCCAGCGCAATCGCA
This sequence comes from uncultured Acidobacteriia bacterium, assembly GCA_903881085.1. GTDB lineage: Bacteria > Acidobacteriota > Terriglobia > Bryobacterales > Bryobacteraceae > CAIRSA01. The sequence goes on along the minus strand of CAIRSA010000448.1, from coordinate 16,620 downwards.
CGAGGGAACAGAATGTTGTTTTCCAGGTGAATGTGCATATGCAGGTCCGCCTCCAACTCTCGCAGACTATCGAACAGCGCTTTGTAAGTTGCGCAGGCATGCGCCGGTAGCGCGTAACCGTTGGTCACTTCGCGCATATGGCGCAGCGCCCCGCCCGCGTCCTCATGCTCGGCTTCCATGCAATGGATCGGATTTCCGATGGTGCCAAAAGGCATCGCCGCCATACGTTGTCCGCGCTGTGCGAAGGATTCCATCCGCTCCACATACGGGAATAGGATTTGCTCTTCTTTCGCCAGGTGCGATTCCAGTTCGTCGCGCAACCCTTCATACACTTTCGGCAATGTGGCCAGAGTTGCCACATCCTGCGCGCCGTACACTTTCATCACCTTCGCCAATCGTTCTGAAATGCGAGGCAACTCGGCTTTCAAATATTCATGGTGCTTTCGATTGATGTGGGCTACCAGTTCGGTAAGCGGTGCGGTATTCCAATCGCGGTCTTCGCTCTTTGTTTCCGCCAGTGCGGCATTCAATTCCGCGATCAGTACGCCCGGCTCAAGGCTGCGATCCCGGCAGACCTCGCCCAGTGGGCGCTTTCCACCGCAGCAATAATCGATGTTGTGCCGTTCGAAGGTACGAACGGCCTGGATGGAGAGTGCGGCGACTTCCGATACGGTTTGGTTTTCTGTGATGGTCATGGGATTTCCTCTGGCTACAGAATAATCGGAAGGGCGATCGGAAATCGGTGACGGCAGTCACAGAGCGTCAGAATTCCGTCTCGGCTTCTGCACGTAGACTGGCTTTATTTAGAAGCGCAATCTCATGCCGGTTAAACCGGATGAACCCCTCCGTCTGAAACCGGCTCAAATTCCGTGAAACAACCTCGCGCACCGTGCCCAGGTGCAGCGCCAACTCCTGGTGCGTTTGCGGCATCTCAAACGAATCGCAACCGGCCTGATCAGCCCACCCTAGAATTGCCTGCGCGATTCTTTGCCGGATGCTGCCGAACGTCACGCTCTCAATAATTCCAATCAGCCCGCGCAAACGCCGGCCAACAACGGCCAACATCTTCACGGGCACGCCGGGATTGCTCAAGCACACCTGATGAAACGCCCGTTTGTGAATAAACAATGCCGCAACGTCTGAAACCGCCTCAACCGAAGCGGGAAAAGCACCGCCGTCGAAGATGGGAACCTCGGCTACCGACGACGGCGCCGGTTGCATGCCAATCGTGATCTGGCGGCCGTTGGGCGAGGTTTTGAATATCTTCACCACACCTTCGCAGATCAGGTAAAGCCCTTCGCAGGCATCGCCTTCATGAAACAGCACCTCGCCCGCCGTATATTGCTTTTCCGTTGAGGCCAGGCACAAACTCTCAATCTCCGCCTGTTCCAGCTCAACGAACATCGGGATGCGCGCCAACAGAGCGTGCTTAGTGCTTGTCATTACTCAATCGTAACGAATTAGCGATCACCGAAAGGCTCGACACCACCATCGCCACCGCCGCCACGATGGGATTCAGCAGGTCCATCGCCGCCAGCGAAATGCCCGCCGTGTTGTAGAAGAAAGCCCAAAACAGATTCTGCCGGATCACGCGCATGGTGCGCAAAGAGAGGTCGTATGCCTGCAGCACTCCTTCTGGTTGATTGTTCATCAGCACGAGTCCCGCAGCGCGCATGGCCAGATCGGTGCCCGATCCTAGTGCTATGGAAAGATCGGCCTGGGCGAGCGCCGGTGCATCGTTAATGCCATCGCCCGCCATCGCCACACAGGCTCCCTTCTGCTGAAACTCGCGCACGATGCGGGTCTTGTCCTCAGGAAGAATGCCGGCATGGAAGTCGTTGGCGTTCACTTCCTTTGCCACCCACGCGGTAGTCTTGGGTGAATCGCCCGAGACAATCGCCACATGGATGTTGCGCCGGCGGAATTCGGAGATCGTTTCGCGGGCCCCAGGTTTGATGCGGTCGCCGAATGCGATCAGGCCGCGTACCGCGCCATTCCAGCCGTACAATGCCACCGTGGCACCGCGCACTTCCCACGCCGTGGCGGTCATTTCAAGCATTGCGTCCAGCGCTCCAGTCAATGTCCGGTTACCGATAAAAACCTGCTTGCCATTGACTACTCCGGTGATACCCATCCCTTTGTGAATCTGAACATCGCTTGCGCCAGCCGGTTCGATGTTTAGCTCTCTGGCTCGGCGCACGATGGCTTGCCCCAGCGGATGCTCGGAGTATTGTTCCAAGGCCGCCAGCAGTGGCAGGTCGTCGTTGGACACTTCCAGCAGCGAATAATTGCCTTCGGTAATGGTGCCTGTCTTATCGAACAGCACCACGTCGACTTTGCGCGCCGTCTCCAACGCCCGAGTGTCGCTGATCAGAATTCCGCGCCGAGAGGCCGCGCCAATCGCTGCCGTAATGGCCAGCGGAGTGGCGATGCCAAGTGCGCAGGGGCAGGCGATCACCAGAATCGTGATCGACCGCAGGAGCGCATCGCCAGTGGTCCCGGATCCGTTCCAGATTCCCCATGCGGCCACTCCGGCAGCCAGTGCCAGTACGGCAGGTACGAACACTCGCGAAACCTGGTCTACTGTTTTCTCAATGGCAGGGCGGGTGGCCAGCGCGGTCTCTACCGTCTTTACAATCTGTGCCAGCGCGCTCTCCGCAGCCGTCCGCGTTGCGCGAACTTCCAGGATGCCCGAGCCGTTTACACTGCCGCCAACCACCGTCGATCCGGCGAGCTTCGGCACAGGCGCTGATTCACCGGTCAGCAGCGACTCATCTGCATGCGATTCACCGCGTGCAACAACGCCGTCGGCCGGGATGCGTTCGCCGGCTTTTACCAGGAATGTCTCACCGGGAATCAAAGCATCGATGGAAACAAATCGCTCGCGCCCATCCACCAGCAGCCTAGCCTTCTTGGGCATCAATCGATACAGCATCGAAATCGATCGTGCGGTGCGCTCTTTCGCCGCCCGCTCCATGCGCTTGCCGAGCAGCACCAGCGTGACAATTGCGCACGAGATGTCGAAATAGAAATGCGTGCCGCCATGGAACGCCTGCCACGCGCTGTAGCTCCACGCCGCCAGAATCCCCAGCGTCAACAACGTCTCCATGCGTATGACGCGTTCACGAAGCCCGAACCAGGCTATTCGCAGAATCGGGTAGGCGCAGTAAGTCACAACCGGCATCGAGAGCGTCATCAACAAAAATGGAAACAGGCGATGGATGCTATCCGGAATGTTTTCAAAATAGCCCGTATAAATCGCCAGATTGAACATCATGACGTTAAGCCACAGAAACGCCGCGATGCCTACCCGCAGCATGGATTCGCGTGAGTCTCCGCGGGCGTTGGCGGTCTCAGGCGAATAGGCCTGCGCCTGATAGCCGAGCGATGCCACCCGTTTTTCGATCCGTTCCGGCGGCAGGTATACCGGCGAGTAGCGGACTTTTAGCAGGTCTGAAGCGAAGAACACTTCGACCGACACAACTCCGCGCTCGGCCTTTAACGCATGCTCAATCAGCCAGCCGCAGGAGGCGCACCACATGCCGCTGATCTGCATCAGGCGCTCTTCAACGGGTGCGTCGGCGGGGATTGCCGAAGCGTCCGCGGCCTTGCGATTCGAGATTAGCCCCATCTCCAGGCTGCGTTTGAACAGTTCCGTATCGCGCAGGTCCACTCCGGGTTTGATTACGCCACTCTCTTCCAGAATGGCGTACACGTTGCCGCAACCCGGGCAGCAGAACCGCTCGTTGTTTCCCGTAGGCAGGCCGCACAGACCACACTCCGTCACTATTGTCATTGCCTGCGCGGGGGCCGTCATTTCAGAGGCTGGCCTTTCTCGTCGAGCATGATGGGATTGGCCTTTTTCGATTCGACATAAGCAAACACCAGGATGCCGATGAACAGGCTCATTACGAAACTAAAAAACACTTTGTATCTCATTTGTTCTTCTTCTCCGGCATGATAAACGTCATGGGAAACTGCGCCGATGAACCATCGGGAATGGTCGAACTCAGGAATCGGAAATGGTGCACACCTGGCTGTGGAGCCCCCATCGCAACAACTTCTAGAACGGTTTGAGAAGTCTCGCCTGCCTGCACTGGCACGGGGTTCTGTGCCGCCACCAGTTTCAATCCAGGCGCGCCGTCCAGCACAAACGTAACCGAGCCAGGCTTGTTCGACCGGTTGGCCACTTCGATCTTGTAGCGATTACTCACCTGCCCGTCCGCAGTTTCAAACGAGAGTTTTGACCGGTCGGGTGACACGCGCACCATGATGTTTTCCCGCATCGAAAGGGCCGTAAACAGCCCCGAGCCGTAGAAGCCCAATACCAGCAGAATCACCACGCGTTTGGCATCGCGAATTCCAAGTTTCTGGTACCACGTCTGTCCAGGCGCATCGGTCTTCACCCCTTGTTCGCCCCAGGCGTAATGGATCAGCCCCGGCTTGCCCAGGCGGGCCATGATGTCGTCACACGCATCGATGCACTCGCCGCAGTGGATGCATTCGATTTGAAACGGCGAGTTTCGGATATCGATGCCCATGTGGCAGATGCGCACGCATTTCTTGCACTCGATACATTCTTTCTTCGGTCCTTCTTCACGGTAATGGACCAGCAGGGAATTGCGATCGCTCATCATTCCCTGCAGGTATCCATAAGGACAAAGCAGCGTGCAAAACCGCACGCGCACAAAGGCGAAATCTAAAAAAGTAAAAATGGTTGTGACCGCACCGGCAATGCCGCCGGCCGTGACGATATCGAAATGGGAGAGCCGCTTCAGCAGATCCCACGGGTCGACGAAGTATGAAATAAATATGAATGACAGAAATACCGAAAGCACCAACAACAGCGAGTAAAAAATGAGGCGCGCCAGCAGTATGCGGCGCGCCGCGGGAAGCTGGATCAACTTCTTGTTGACCAGCTTTTTGATTCGCTCCTCCATGTAGAGCGAGAACTCGCTGAAAATCATCTGCGGACAGGCGTAGCTGCAATAAACGCGGCCCCACACCAACGACACACCTGCAATCACGAACATCAGGAACATCATGGTGAAGAACAGGATGCTGAATTCGTTGATCCGCAATTCCTGGCCCGCGAAGTAGAAACGCTGATTGGGGATATCGCAGCGGATAATATTGAAAAAAGGCAGAATCAGGAAGACGGCAAAGAACACCCAGTGGATGCGCTTGCGTAACCGATGATAATTTTGCCCTATCTGCACTAATGGTGCAGATGCGACGGCATCGCGCCCCGCCATATCAGGATCGCCCCCATGATGGTAATGCTTGCTGCCTGCAATCGCACGCTATACTTGCCCAGCCAGCGCCCGATCGTGGAGGAAAACATTCCAAGGAACAGAAGTGCAATCGCATTGCCAACTCCAAACGCAAACATTGTAGCCGCGCCGGCGAGCGGCTCGGCGGTGGAAGCGGCCTTCATTAGCGCCGCATAGATAAGGCCGCATGGTAGGAACCCCAGCGTCAGGCCGAGGGCGAGTTTGCTGCGCACGGTGGTCGACTGCAGCAGTGACTTTATTGGGGTAGGTTTAAGTAACTGAACCTGAATCAGTTGCGGGGCGGGGAAGAGCCCCATGGACCAAAGTCCGGCAATTACCAGAATTACGCCCGCCACAATCGCGGCAGTGTTTTCAATCCCGGCCAACTTCCCGGCCAGGCACATCGCGTGGCCCAACGCGCCTGCCACTGCTCCCAAGGCCGAATAGGTCAGGATCCGGCCTGCGTTATATGACCCATGTGCCAGAGCCATCCTGGCAGGAGGTTGGGGTCCCATGGCCATGGAATAGGCTAGCACGACCGGTCCGCACATTTGGGCGCAGTGGATGCTGCCGATCAAGCCCAGCCCAAACCCCACGGAGGTGTCGATAATGGTCATTGTTTAATTCGTGGCGCAAGCACTCCTGCTTGCCGCCTCGACACTTGTGTCGAGGCTTCCTGCAAAAACGCGTCCCGATGAGTCGGGACGCGGCAGACACGAGTGTCCGCGCCACTTACCCATACAACACCTTCGGATTCGGAGCCGGAATCGAAACACACTCCCGGTAATACTCAAACCGCTGCATGGTAATCGCATTGGTCGGGCAGCGCGTGGCGCACAACGCACACCGGATGCAGGTCGATTCGTCCTTCATCATGATCGCCCCCAGCGCATCCAACTCCTCAGGCTTCATCGCCTTGAACTGCGACATCGGTACACCCAAAGCCTGCTCAGCCAGCCCCTGCCAATGATTATCCGATTGCACCAACGCACTCATGCCAACCAGCCGGATCAGATTCTGTGGACAAATGTCCACGCACCCATTGCAGGCGATGCACTTCGACGTGTCGAACACCGTGTTGACGTTGCACTTCAAGCAGCGCGAACCCTGCCGCCGGGCTTCTGCCTCAGGGAAGCTCAACTCGGTGACATCGACTGAAACAGCACGCTCGCGGCTTTCCAGAACGGGGGGCTCACGACGGTCCAGCGAATACCAGTTCTCGGCCATCGTGTATGCTGCCGGGAACCACTGCTTCCTGACCACCACGTCAGTCCTCGTCTTGCGCAGGAAGTCATGCATCGAGCGAGCCGCAATATGCGCCGAAGCAATCGCATCGATGAACAGCCGTGGCCCGTGCGCAATATCGCCGCAAGCAAACACATCGGGCGACGTGGTCTGATACGTCTCGCGATTCACTTTGATGAGTCCGCGCTCCGATTCCACATTGTCGCCTGGCTGCAGGAACGATAGGTCGCTCGTCTGCCCAATGGCAAACAGCACCGTATCGGCCTCAATCTCTTCGGTCTCGTTTTCAAGAAACGTAGGATTGAACTTTCCATTCTCGTCGAACACGCTGGTGCACTTCACTACGCGCAATGCCCGCAGCGCGCCATCTTCATCGGTTACGATCTCACGCGGACCGCGCGAGCTATGGAGATGGATTCCCTCTTCGTCGCCTTCGACGATTTCACGCTCATCGGCAGGCATCTCTTTGCGCGATTCCAGGCAGACCAGGTGCACTTCCTTGTCGCCGCTCATGCGCAGGGCCGAGCGAGCCACATCGTAGGCGGTCTTTTCGCCGCGCTCCATTTCGGCTTTCTGCTGCTTGGGATTCAAAGCTTCGAAGGGCCGGATCGCCGATCGGGCAACGTCATATGCGACGTTGCCGCCGCCGATCACGACCACCCGCCGCCCCACCGGCAGCGGCTTGCCTTCATTGAAACTGCGCAAAAATTCCAGGCCATCGTAGACGTTCGGCAGATCAGCGCCGGGGATCGGCAGCTTGCGGCCCTTGGGCAGTCCGATGCCAAGGAATATCGCCTTGTAGCCCTCCGCGCGCAGACTTTGAATCGTGAAATCGCGGCCCAGCCGCTGGTTGCACTTCAACTCCACACCCAACGACAGTACGGCATCGATTTCATGCCGCACCAGGTCGCGAGGTAGCCGGAAGATCGGCACGCCCACCATCAGCATGCCGCCCGGCTCGGAGTTCGCCTCAAACACGGTGACCTTGTAGCCGATCTGCGCCAGATCGTGCGCCACGGTCAACCCGCTCACGCCCGCGCCAACAACCGCGATGCGCTCGCCCTCGCCCTGATTCGGCGGCAGCATGCGCTTATCGCAACCTTCGCGATGCGATGCGTACTGGCCGCTTTCAGGCCCGTATTTATCGGTCACAAAACGCTTCAACGCGCGAATGGACACAGGTTCGTCCACATCGCCCCGCCGGCAGTTGGCTTCGCACGGGGCGCCGCAAACACGTCCGCAAATGGATGCGAACGGATTGGTCGCCCGGGCGATCCGGTACGCCTCTTCATAGCGCCCATCGGCGATGGCCGTCACATAGCCGCACGCATTGGTGTGAACCGGGCATGCGTCCTGGCACTTCACCATCCGCGTCCAGTATTCCGACGCGTCGGGCGCTTCGATCTGGTAGAGTCGGTCGCTCATTAGTCCTCGTGTTTGTTCTTGAACGCAAACATCACAAGAATCAGTGCATAGATTGCGGCCAGGCCGGCCACGACGTACATGAAGCCATCGTTGCTGCCCGTCATGCTGTTGAACTGCCGCACCAGCGCGCCGCGATCCTCATGGTTGATCTCGCCATTCATGTAGATGACGAGATAACCGACGCAGCCTGCCATGATCGCAATATAGGCGAATTTCAGAAACGTGGGGACGCCGGTGCCCTTCTTTTCCGTGATCCATCCGCCCGCGTAATCTTTCAATTCATCGGCCATGATTCACCTCGTCCATTTTGAAACTCGCGTTTAATACCGGCCCTGTGGGTTCGTCCAGAAACGGCTGGTATTTCACGTCCTCACCCTTCTTACTCAAGTAGCCCTCTCGCAGCGAAATAAGAAAGAATACAATCCCGCCACCGAAAAACACATAGATCAGATATTCCATGTCTTGCTGTCCTCTACTTTTCGTAATCGTCGTTCGGACGCCAGTTTTTGGCCCGTCCCAGCGTTTGTATGTAGTCGACCAGTGCCGTGAATTCCTTCGGATCGTTCACAATCCATGGATACGGCGGCATTACCGAACCTGGTACCAGGTCACGTGGATTACGGAAATGCGTCTTGTGCCATTGGGTGTCGTACTTGCCGCCCACGCGGGAAAGATCCGGCCCGGTGCGCTTGGTTCCGAACAGATGTGGATTATCGTAGACAAACTCATCCGGAGTAGATATCGGCGCGTCCACGCCGCGCCAGCCGGAACGTTTCGTGTCGGCCAGCAGAGTTCGAGTCTGCTGCGTGTGGCAATACCAGCAGCCCTCGCGGACGTAAATGGCACGGCCAACCAACTGCTGTTCCGTGTAGGGCACCAGCTTACCTGTTGGCCCCTTGGATGGGTCGGAGTTCTCGAAAGGCTTCGTCCATGACTTGTCCACCAGCGGTGGTGCAACCGTTGTAAGAAGCCCGCCGATGAAGAAGAAGATGAGTGCGAAAATGCTGAATGATAAAGTGCTGGAATCTGTTTTCTGTAACATGGCGATTCTCCCTTATGCCTCCGCCGGCGTCTGTTTTTCGCCCAGAGCGGTGGCCATGATGTTATACGCGAACAGAATGATTCCTACGAAGATCAGCACGCCCGATACAAACCGCACCAGCCATACCGGCTTCAGCGCGACCACGGTATCGATAAACGGGATCGATGGATTGTTCCACTGCCATCCCTGCCAGAAGCCACCCAGCCACAGTGTGACAAAGAAGCCCAAGCCGCCAATCATCATGAACCAGTAACTCCAGTTCGCCAGAGCATCTGAGTGCAGTCGCGTATGATACATGCGTGGAATCACGTAATAACATCCGGCGATGGCGAAGAAGCTGAATGCTCCCAGTACCGCCATGTGGGCGTGTCCGGGAATCCAGTCTGTCTTCGATACGATGGCGTTCACCGTGCGCAAACTGTGCATTGGACCCTGGAAGCAGGTAAGCAGGTAGAACATCACGCCCGACATCAGAAACTTCAGCGGTACATTCTCCTTCATCTGCTGCCATTGGCCCTGCATGGTGGCCACGAAGTTGTAGACCACGGTCCAAACTGGCGCCAGCAGCATTACCGAGAAAGCGATGGCGATTGTTTGCAGCCACTGCGAAATTGGTCCATGCAGCATGTGGTGGGCGCCCGTCCACACATAGACGAATGCCAGTGACCAGAAACCGATCATCGACAATTTGTGGCTATGGAGCGGGGTGTTGGCCGACTTCGGTATGAAGTAGTAAGCGATAGCCAGGCCAACGGGAGTAAATATTAAGCCCACCGCATTGTGAACATACATCCAGTTCAAATTCGCTTGATTTACGCCGCTGGTAAACAGCACGGCGAAGTTGCCGGTCAGGTACACAAAGGCTGTCCACAGGATGGTTCCCATCGTGTACCACAGCGAAACGTACATCTGTTCGTATTTGCGCGTCAGAATGGTCCCAAAGATATTGACCCCGAACATAATCCATGCAATGACGACCAGCACGTCGAGAAACATGGGCAATTCCGCATATTCCCAGCCCTGGTTCCATCCCGCCATCAGCGAAACTACCGCGCCCAGAATGATCAAATTCCAAAGCGCCGCTGTCGCCATGCCCAGCTTTTCGCTCCAGAGCTTCACGCCACAGAGCCTAGGGACATAATAATAAGCCAGTCCCATGTCAGCCGCCAGCAGCCAACCAAATAGCATACCGTTGACATGCAACGGTCTCAGTCGGCCATAACTAAGTGCGGCGACTGTCCCGAGCATCTCGGGCCAGCAAAACTTCGCGGCAATCAAAATAGCGATAATACCAACTATGAAGAAGTAAGAAATGGCGCTAAGTATGAACCATTTCGATGTTATATCCTGGTGGACCGCAGCGGCGGAAGTGGATTGTCCCGCCGCCTTGCTGACGTCCTTCTGTTCCTGCATACCTTATCTCCTAGGGTTCAAACTTCGGATGTAATTAAGAATGTCTCCGGCGTCGTTCTGTGTTATGCCAATATCGATCCAAGGAGGCATGGCCGACCCTTGCACGCCGTACAGGATCGACTCCATCATCCGCTTGTCGTCGGCCGTATTAACAAAGAAGCTATTGCGCAAGTTGCGCGGCCGCGGCAAGATGTCCAGAGCGTTCGCTCCCTTGCCATCGGCCTTGCGTCCGTGGCAACCTACGCAGCGCGCCAGGTAAACGGTCTCGCCACGTTGGATTGACTCTGGGCTCGATGCGACCGGGTTGTGCTCGGGAACTTTGCGGTCTTTCATCTCACGCCGTGGATCCTTCACGAATGTCGTCTGCACGTAATCGAACAGGCCGGCGATTTGCTGATCAGTCATTACCTTTGCCCACGCGGGCATGGAGGTGCCGCCGACGCCGTCCTTGATTGACTTCAGGAACCGCTCCTTCGGCTTGCTATTGAAGAAGCCGCTCTTGGTCAGATCACGCGGATACGGGTCGAGATAGGTCGCCACAGGTCCTGCGCCGTTACCCTTTTCGCCATGGCAACGCTGGCACAATGCCTTGTAAGTCGCGGCCGGGGCATCCAGCTTCGGAGGCGTCTTCAGGCTTACCAGATAGGCCGTCATCTCATCGAAGTCACGCGGTGCGAAGCGGAACGCCGGCATGATCGAGTCCGGTGTAACTGCCCGCGGATTGCGGAAGTGATCGCCGATCCACTTTTCGTCCTTCATCAATCCTGCGAAGGACAGGTCAGGCGCAATGCCGCCATCCACGTCGCCTAACTTATGGCAGGCCGCGCACGCCCGGTCTTTGACCAATTTGGCGCCAATCACCTTCGGATCGCCGGTTACCGCTGCTACCTCGGCAGAACTATCCACCTTGGCAACGCCCAGATGCGCACGGTATCTTTCGAGCGAGGTCTCATTGAAGTTGAAGCCGCGGCGGCTCTTCAGGAAGATCACCAGTGACCGCACTTCGTCGTCCTTCAAGTCGAACTTCGGCATGAAGCTGGTTGCCAGGTTGGCCCGCGGATCAACCACCGATTCCCACAGATAATCGAGTTTCCATTTCTTGCCGACTTCGGTCAGCTCCGGTCCCAGGGTGCCATCGGAAAGCCCTTCGATCTTGTGGCATCCATAACAGTTTTTCTCAAAGAACAGCTGCCGTCCTTTGTTCAGGTTCGGGGTGCCGGCAAAGTTTTCCTGCGTATGGCACTGCCCGCAGTTCGCTTCCATGTACTCTTTGCCAAGCAGCTTTTTCTTAAAATCACTGCGCCAGTCATGCTGCGTAACGAAGCCCAGTAGCGGGTCGGGCCAGAAGTGATCCTCGCCGTGGCTGTAGAAGTTTTCGAGGCCCCGGCCTTGGCCGTCGTGACAAACGGTGCAGCCGAAGTCGCTGAACTTATGCCGGCGTTCCCACTTGCCGCTCACCTGGCGGTCGCCCATCGCCGCGGAGTAGGTGTGTACCTTCAATGGCTGCGCATAATCCTTGAATCTCGGATCATCGATCGCCATATGGCAAGTAATGCAGCGATCCACGCGGGTCTCGCCGAATTGCGTCACCATAATCTGTTCAATTTTAGGGCTCTTTTCGGCCAGTTCAGCCTTTTCTTGATCATTGGTTGCGCGCGACCGCGCCTGATCGAAATAGGCGGTTTGATGACGCTCCCACTTATGAAAGAATTGATCGTAAAAAACGAAGCCGTGGACCGTCAACGCCACGATGCTTGCAATTGCCAATGCCAGTCTCATAGTTTCATTCCTCACCAGGGTGAGACAAAGCTCCAATTCGGTCCACGGAAGAAGGTTCCGATGATGATGAAAATTACATTCAACACCGCGAATAACATAAACAGCGAGTTAGCCAGAATGCGTTCCTTGGCAAACCACTTGCCCACGCCTCGCGGACTTCGGTCTATATAAGGGACTAGTAGTAAGATCAACACCTCCAGCCCTGGCACCCCGATGCCGCCCCAGAATGCCGAGTAACTGACTAACTCCTGCAACCCCAGGAAGTACCACGGCGCTTTGGCCGGGTTGGGCGGATGCATAATGTTGACGGGCTCTTCTAGCGGCGCGCCGAATAACAGTGCCACCAGCAGTACGCCGGCCACGGTCAGGACAAAGACAAACAACTCCGCCATGAACAGGTTCGGCCAACTGAATACCGAGTTATCCGGCACGTTGCCGGTCTTGGTAAACGGTCCGCGCACAAAGCCCATTAAGCCGTAGCCACCGCCGCCCGGCTTCCCGCCCGCAACCACCTGAACCGAAATGGAATCCGGCTTGGTGATCTCGGCCTCAGCTTCCGCCGGCCGCGACAGTCCGCCATCCTTGCGAATGCGCCAGAAGTGAATCATCACCATCAACGTGACAATTGCCGGCAGGACTGCCACATGAAGCACATAGAAACGGAGCAGAGCCTCCTGGCCAACGGTGTTGTCGCCGAGCAGAATAAACTTCATGTCCTTGCCAATTACTGGTGCATAACCGGCGATTGCCGTACCTACCGTGATCGCCCAGAAGGCCAGCTGATCCCATGGCAGCAGGTATCCCGTGAAGCTAGAAAAGAGGGTCAGCAGGAACAGGATCATCCCGACGACCCAGTTGAATTCGCGAGGTTTCTTGTAAGCACCGGTCAGGAATACGCGCCCCATGTGCAGCGCCACCGCCGCCACCATGGCGTGGGCGCCCCAGCGATGCATATTTCGCAGGAAGGTCCCGAACGCAACCGATCCGCGCAGGTCCAGCATGCGGTCGTAAGCCTGTGTGGTAGAGGGCACATAGTAGAACATCAGCAGGATGCCACTCACTGTTAGGATCAGAAACAGGAACAGTGAGATCAGGCCCAGCCCCATCGTATACATGGGCCGCAGCGTGTTCTTATGTACCTTAACCGGATGTAAGTGCAGAAAGAAGTTCGTAAATGAAGTTGCCGCCCGCCCGTGATCGGTATGGGGCAGGGGATTGCGGAAGATAGACGTCCACACATCGGACGGTAACTGTTTGACTCGTTCGATTGCAGATTTCATATGTTTAGGTAGGTTCCTGATTTCACTTCCAAGGCTGTATCGACTTCCAGGTCTCCGTTCGGCGCCAAGCTGATCTTGTACCACGGCAGCGGCTTCGGAGCCGGACCGCCCGTGACCACGCCATCCTGGTCAAAGCGAGAGCCATGGCAGGGGCAGGCAAAGCCTGTCTCCGAGAGCCCCACGATGCATCCCAGGTGGGTGCAAGTCGTGGCGATTGCCGCTACCTTGTTGCCCTCGCGCACTACGCAGACGCGCCGTGCTTCCAGCGAGATGCGCGCCCCGGAGGGAAACTCTTCGGGTTTGCCGATAGCAAACCGCGTTGGCGGCCCGTAAGTCGCCCTGGGCTTGATGAAGACCAGATTCGAGACCACGCTCACGAGTGCCGAGCCGAACAGCGCCACGCTGCTCAGCCACGAAAGTAGATTTCGCCGCGAGGTCTCATTCGATGCTTGCACATCATTCTTCGTTGAGTTCATCGTTTTTCAATTGCTCCGCCACTGGGTCCACCAGCTCTTCCAAATCAGACCAGAAAACCTGATACTTCACGTCTTCCAGGTCGCGAAAGTAGTCCTTCTTCACTGCGTACACAAACGCGCAACCTCCGGCCAACGCCATGGATATGCTGGCCAGAATCGCGATCCAGGTGTACTCAACCGCCATTAACCTTCGCCCCCAATCTGCGCCAGTTCCATCCATTGCGACGATTCTGCGGCCAGCCGTTCGATAGTCGCTCCGTCCAGGACTTCGGCCAAGCGAGCCTGTGCCTCCGCCCAGACGTGATGAGCTGCGCAGAAGGAGCGCCTGTCGCACCCGCCGCCATGTGGCAGGCAGGCGTTCAATGCCACCGGTCCCTCCACTGCAGTGATCACATCGAGCATGGTGATATCCGCCGCCGGAAGCGCCAGTTCGAAGCCGCCGCTTGCTCCGCGATGTGAATTCACCAGACGCGAAGTCGCCAAGCGCTGCATCACTTTTGAGAGAAAACTTTCCGGTGCCGCCGATGCCGAAGCGAGCGTCTGTATCGGCACCCGGCTTCCCTTGGGAAGCCCCGCCAGATAAACCATTACTCGTATGCCGTAGTCGGCTGCGCGCGTTAGCTGCATAAAACACCTTAAATCGGATAAACCGGATTTGGATTGTCCTATGGCATTTCGGATGCCAAAGTCTTTTAACTGAAATTTATGAAGGTTAAGGCGTTTCTAAGGTGGTGTAGGTGGGGAATCTGACCCCCAGGGTGGGGGATTTTACGTTTGTGGGTGTTGCCTGACTAGCGCGTGAAAGTTTTCTTGCTGAGTTCCATGTGCACGCGGATTGACGGTATCCACAGGGGGCCCCGATCCTGGTTATATGCAGGATTCGAAACATGTTGCAGGTCAAAACTCAGGAACAAGCCTGGGCACAACCGGGCATTGTAATACGACTCCCAGATGTACTCAGGGCCATATTGCAACCTGCCGTCGCCGATCAGGAAGTCCGAGCCGCCGCGCGCCAGGTAGCTGGCATGCACGCCTGAGATTCCGCCCGCCGTAAACTCGGTGGCTACGGTGTCGAACTTGCGATGCCATCGAGTGCCCTTCAACGAAACGCCGCCTGTGGCCAGCCGGTCGATGGCCGTAAAGGCGAAACTTTCGCTTTTGCCGTCGTTCCAGCCTAGCCTGGCGAAGACTCCTAAATCGCTGCTGAGCTCCTGTTCCGCATTCACGCCGAAGCCGTACTTAAGGGTTCCATTGCGGCGCGTGGCCGTAACGTCGGGCCGGCCGGATTGCAGCAGAGCTTCCGCGTAGCGCCCTGCGTTCGCCCGGTTCTGGTAATGAAGTACGCGCAGCGTTCCAGGCCGCTTGGCGGTTTGAAAACGGAACTCGCCTTCCACTACATCTCCGCGATTGCGCCACAGGCGGCGGTCGTAGCGCAACCCGTTCGCCACCCGCGGCATGGCCGCGCTAGCATAGCGCAGGGTCCAATTTCGCCGGTTCAGTTCGTGCACCCAGCCCCAGGTGTAACCGCGCACATCGGCCGGATAATCCCAGGCGCCGTTGTACATCACGCCCCAGCCCATGAACTGCGAGCGCGGGTCGTGCGAGTATTTGTTCTGGTCGAAGAAGTCGGTAAGTGTAAATCGTCCTGCCGTCACTGTATAGCGGTTGACTGGGCGCTCGCCGCCCAACTGAT
Organism: uncultured Acidobacteriia bacterium; assembly: GCA_903881085.1. Taxonomy (GTDB): domain Bacteria; phylum Acidobacteriota; class Terriglobia; order Bryobacterales; family Bryobacteraceae; genus CAIRSA01. Next base: position 994 of record CAIRSA010000448.1, on the reverse strand, counting down.
TCACGTCGCTTTCCACCGTTTCATGTTCGTTGCCAAAGGCGAAGTCATGGGTGATGTACAGGCGCGCAATGTAAGGCTTTGGGGTTGCCGAAGCCACGCGGGGCAACTCTCCGTTCGACGAGTTCGCCAACCCATTGACACCGCTGAACCCGCGTCCGCCCGCAATTTCCGGGTTGAAGTACAATGCGGTGCTGTTGTTGAGGCGCAAGCCCAAATAGATAGTCGAGGTCAATGAGACATCGCGTTCGGGGTAATTCTGTAGGCTGAATTGATCTGCGTAGGGCGAGCGGAAGGTGCCGTGGTATTGGCCAATGGAAGTGGCCTGATAAGACAGATTCCATTTCTCGCTTTCGGCAGGCGCCGGATCCTGAGCCATCAGCTGCCAGCCAATTCCTGAGAACAGACAAACAGAGATCGGGATGTAGCGTAGTTGCTTCATGGATTCGAATCTGTGAACAACGCAATGCGGACTGCTTAGGAGGCCGGGACTAACTCTTACTATTATATTGCGCTTTGCCTGGTTTTGCCTGGCCCAAGTGCCCGGCTGGCTGCGGTTTGCAGCAGCTTCGGCAGCCTGAACCGGTTTGCCCATGCAAACAAATCGACCGAGAAATCCGGAAGGAGATGGACCGCCTTGCAGTCAGCCTATTTCCCAGTCCGCCCAGCACTTCCATTTTACCCCTACGAATGTTTCAAACTGTTGAATTAATGCTCATTCATGGGAAGAAAATACAGAAACTAGTCGATAATTCGCTGGGTTCGGCAAAGCGATGTTAAACAACTGTCGGCTGTTAACTATCTCGTGTGTGAGTGCAGGTATGTACGCCTGGTTCACCTGCGCGGAATTCAGACGGTCGGGTGCGCGACATAAAAGTTGGGATCAAGCAGCGCGCCGGTCAACCCAGTAATCCTCGAAACGGTTATTAAGGGTTGTGCAGCGAAGGGCTATGATAGCGTTGGCCCCGCGCAGCGTCCAGAACATGCCTGAGCGTTT
>CAIRSA010000447.1 GCA_903881085.1 uncultured Acidobacteriia bacterium | reverse complement strand
ATGGCATTCCAATGTCGCTTACATTGACTAAAACGATGCGGCGCATTTGGGGTCTGACACCTTTTTTCGGCCGCCGTCGTGTCCGCCATAGCTTTAGCGAAGGTGGATGCCGAAAATGGGCTGTCTGACCCCAATTGCCCTCCACCGCACTGCCCCAATGAATCACTCACCAAATCGGAGGCTCGCCTCATAATCGGCAATGTAAGCGACATTGGAATGGCATTCTGCGGCCGATTGGCAATCGGCCCTTTTAGCGAAAGGGCGAATACCACTCGCCCTCAGATTACCAATCTGCCCCACTAACGTGGCGTAATCAGACCGCCCAGCTTATCCTGCTCGCCGCCGCCGGTGCGCGGGTAGCGCGTCGAATAGGCCTCCAGGTACTTCAGGCCGGAGCCGGTGTTATAGATCACGATCTTCTCTTCGGCTTTCAGGAAGCCGCTGGCCAGCAGCTTACGCAACGCGGCCACGCAGGCCGAACCTTCCGGCGCCACGAACATGCCTTCGGCAGTCGCAAGTTCGATACCCGCATCGATCAGCTCGTCGTCGCTGACGGCAATGGCGCAACCGCCGCTCTTGCGCACGGCGTCCAGAATCAGGAAATCGCCGAGCGGCTTTGGCACGCGCAGTCCGCTTGCTACCGTGTGGGCGTTATCCCAGAATGTACTGCGAGCCTCGCCGGCGTTGTACGCGCGGACCACCGGCTGGCAACCTTCTACCTGGACGGCGATCATCTTCGGACGCTTTGACGAAATCCAACCCAGCGTTTCCATCTCGTCAAACGCCTTCCACATGCCGATCAAGCCCACGCCGCCGCCGGTCGGATAGAAGATCACGTCCGGCAACTGCCAGCGCATTTGCTCGGCCAATTCGTAGCCCATCGTCTTCTTGCCTTCGATGCGGTACGGTTCCTTCAGCGTGCTGACGTCGAACCAGCCATGGGTGTCCTTGCCCGCGGCGACGATCTTGGCGCAGTCGCTGATCAAGCCATCCACTAGCGTGACCTTCGCGCCGAACGCCATGCACTCGATGAAGTTCGATTGCGGCACGTCCTTCGGCATGTAGATGTGCGCTTCGATGCCGGCGGCTGCGGCGTAGGCTGCCATGGCGCTTGCGGCATTGCCGGCCGACGGGATGGCCACTTTCTTAATTCCCAGTTCGACAGCCATCGAAACAGCGCAGGAAAGACCACGCGCTTTGAAAGATCCGGTCGGGTTTAGACCTTCGTCCTTCACCCACAGGTCATGCGCACCCACCAATTCGCCGATACGTTTGGTGCGGACCAGCGGCGTCATGCCTTCGCCGAGCGTGGTGATGGCGGCAGGTTTCGACACCGGTAGCACCGGTGCGTAGCGCCACATGTTAGTGGGCCCGTTGGCCAGCCAGTCGCGATTCCAGTTCGCCTTGGCCTTTTCCAGGTCGTAGCGGACCAGCAGGGGGCCGCCGCAGTCACACAGATTGTGGACTTTGCCTGCTTCAAAAGTTTTGTTGCACAGGCTGCACTCCAGATGCGTCAAAGTAGTCATAGGGGAGAATCGACTATCATAAGCTATGATGGCGGGAAAAGGGAAATCGGAATCTTGCAACTAATCCTACTGTTCAGTGTTTTCTTAAGTGTAGCGACGGCTGGCGAATATGCCGTGCTGAATACAGGGTTTCGCATCCAGGCTTCGCGACATGAAGTCGACGGCGAAATCGTCAGATTGTACACGAAAGACGGCATGATACAGGTTCCACAGTCGCAAATCGCAGTCTTCGAGCAGGAAGAATATATTCCCAAGCCTGCTGAGCCTCCTGCCGTTGCCGCCGCACCTGCGGTTGCCGAAGTGAAGCCTCCCACTACCATTTCGACAACGGAACTGGTTCGTATGGCTGCGCTTAGCAACGGGTTGCCGCCGGCCTTCGTCCATTCCGTAGCGAAGGTGGAATCGGCCTTGCGCTCGGATGCGGTGTCCCCGAAAGGGGCGATTGGTATCATGCAGTTGATGCCCGCCACCGCCGCCGCACTTTCTGCCGATCCGCATGATCCGGCCCAGAACGTCGAGGCCGGTGCCCGCCTTCTGCGTGAATTGTTGATCAAGTACGAGAACTACCCCGATCAGGTGCGCCGGGCCCTTGCCGCCTACAACGCTGGTTCCGGGGCGGTCGACCGTTACAACGGCGTTCCGCCTTATCGCGAAACCCAGGCCTACGTTGAAAAGGTTCTGCAAAATTACCACGAATTGAGCAAATAGCTATGAAACGATTTCTTGCCGTAGTTCTCCCCTTGTCGCTGCTCGCGCAGACGATCTTCGCCCAGCAGGACCAGGTGATTCGTATTACCGTCAACCTTGTGCAGATTGACGCTGTGGTAACTGATTCTAAAGGCCGCCACATTTCCAATCTGACGGCCGACGATTTTGAAATCCTGCAGGACGGCAAGGTACAGAAGATTGCCGGTCTGAACTACGTCTCGTTGGTGAATCCCAGCCCGACGGCGCCGAAACCGGTCGCCGCAATTAAAGGCAAGGACGCTGCGCCGATTCTCCCCAACGCGCAGCAGAAGATTACTGCCTCCGCCGTGAAGCGCACTGTCGCCTTTGTTGTGGACGACTTAGGGCTCTCGTTTGAAAGTATCGCTGCCGTCCGCGATGCATTAAAGAAATTTATTGAGAAAGACATGCAACCTAATGATTTAGTTGCTGTTTTGCTTGTTTCAAAAGGCATGGGCGCGCTGAACGGGTTCACTACCGATAAGCGCATGCTGCTGGCTTCGGTCGAAAAGCTGCGGTGGAATCATATGTCTCGTGTGGGCGTCAGTTCCTTTGCGCCGATCGGCTCGGAGGACGCGGGGAGCGCCGATCAGTTGCGCAACGAGATGTTCACCGTTGGTACCCTGGGCGCACTTACCTATGTGGTGGAAGGATTGCGTGAACTGCCGGGCCGCAAGTCTGTGATTGCTATCTCTGAAAACATTCGCGTGTTCAGCATGGATGGCTCCAATGACCGGGCCAAGCGATCGGTTGAACACCTTACCGACGTCGCGAATCGTTCCGCAACCGTTATCTACACCATGGATCCACGCGGCCTGCCAACTTTGTCGGTGAGTGCTGCTGACAACACCAACGGCAAAACCCCGCAGCAGATTGCCGAGTTGCCGGCCCAGCGGTCTCAGGAGTATTTTGAATCGCAGGACGGCCTGGCCTACATCGCCAATCAAACCGGTGGCAAGTTCATCCACGATTCCAACGATCTGGCCGGCGGCATCCGATCGGTGATGGAGGATGCATCCGGTTACTATTTGGTCGGCTACATCCCCTCGGAAGAGACGTTCAACAAGAACTTCCACAAGATCAAGCTTCGGGTGAAGCGTCCTGGTCTATCTGTAAGATATCGCAATGGGTTCCTCGGTGTGCCGGACTCCGGTCCGCCGCCGCCTCCGGCTGATAAGACCGATCAGCTAAAGCGGGCGCTGTTCTCGCCTTTTGGCACAAGCGGCATCAACTTGAAGATGACGTCGCTACTGGGAGCAACAGAGAAGGTGGAGCCCTTTGTTCACACGTTGCTTTATATTGACTGCTCTAACTTGCAGTTCACAAAGGAAGAAAACGTAGAGCTTCCACCTTTACGGGTTCCACCGCCGCCACCGCCCGCTGCTGTGAAACCAGGTGAGCCGGCTAAACCGCCGTCGATTCCGGCCACGCCGCCCGTGCCTCCGGCCAAACGGTTCGGTACTTTGTATACCGATACGCTCGACGTGATGGTTGTGAACGTAGGTGAAGATGGCAAGGTAATCGATTCCAGCTACAAGACTTACACCGTCAAGCTGGAAGAGCAACAGTACAACGACATCCGCAAAACCGGGCTCATCTACACCGTCCAGCACCCCATTAAGAAGGCGGGCGCATACCAGATTCGTGTTGCCGTTCGCGACGGCGGCTCTGCACTTGCCGGCTCAGCCAGCCAGTTCATGCAGATCCCCGATCTAAGCAAGAAGCGCCTCACGCTGTCGGGTCTCTTTATGTCGGCGAAGAGTCAGGAGATTGGCAGCAACTCTGCCGTCCGCATCTTCCATCCCGGCCAGAGTGTGATCTTTGCCTATCAAGTCCTAAATCCCAAGCCGAACGGCGAAAAGGCACCGGAGTTGTCGAGTGTCGTGAAGCTGTTCCGCGATGGCACCATGATCCATCAAGGAAAACCGAACGATTTGAAGCTAGGCGTGTTCGGCCCCGCGGCGAGAAACTACACGGGCGGGCAACTCTCGCTCGGTACCAAGTTGGCTCCCGGCGAGTACGTTTTGCAGGTGCTGGTGACCGATAAGTTGGCCAAAGAGAAAGAGTCGCTTGCGATGCAGGCGATTGATTTCGAAGTGAAGTAGTCGTCGGCTTCTTTGAGGACGTAAGACAGTTGGCGCGCGTCCTCAGGTGCATCTGCCGGAGCATGGTGGAACTGTACGGAGTCGCATAGGCTCGCCGGCAGGTTCCACTGCCGTAAAACCATTGCTGAGAGTCCGGCATGGTCGAAGCCAAAAATTTCATGCTCGATGTTATGGACTTCACGGTGTGTGAGCCGCGAGACGCCCTGAATATCGTCGTACATGGCCGGCATGGAAATCGCCAGTAGCGCTGTTCCGATATCGTGAAACAGGCCACCCAGGTAGGCGGCGCTGGCTTTTTCCTGTTGCAGGATCCGGACGAGGTGCTGTGCGCTGTCGGCTGTCACGGAAGAGTGCCGCAAAAATCGTGAAGCAGACCAGGTGAGTGCATGGGGCGGGACATGTTGCATTCGTGCGCGCAACGCCAGACTGCCGAAGCTCCATGGGCCGAGGCCGGAAACAATGCCTTCCAGGCTTTCGCAATGGCTGTCAGGTTTGATGAGCGAGGAGAGAATCAAGGCATCGGAATTCAGCCATTCCATGCCAGCTTTGCTTTCCGCGCCACGCTGCAAGAATGTTCGTAAGAACTTTTGGCGATTCGGCGAAACAAAGGGCAGCCACTGAAGCGCGGATAGCACTTGCTGAGCTGGATTGGCTCTCATGCTTGGATTTCCTTGTTGATTACCTTATCGGTAGAAATTTGCAGCATGATAGAATCTTTAGAATAGGAACTGTTAAATGGACTCCCGTCGTAATTTCATAGGCAAGTTCGGTGCAGGCATCGCCAGCACCCTGGCCGCCCCCTCAACCGTTTTAGGCGCCAACGAGCGGTTGCGCGTGGGTATCATCGGCCCCGGCGACCGCGGCATGCAGATAGTGCATGAAGCCATCGGCTGCCCGAATATCGATTTCGTTGCCTTCGCCGACATCTACACGGCACGGCTGGAGAGCGCCAAGAAGGTCTCCCCGCAGGCCAAGACGTATCTGGATCATCGATATCTGCTTGACGACAAATCGATCGACGCTGTGTTGATCGCCACCCCGCAGCACCTGCATTGCGAGCATTTCACGGCCGCGATTGAGGCTGGCAAGCACGTCTACCAGGAAAAGACGATGGCGTTCACGGTTGACCACGCCAAGCGCATGCGCGCCGCCTATGAGAAGGTCAAGGGTAAGCAAGTGGTCCAGATCGGGCATCAGTCCTGCTCGTCGGGCCTGATGAAAGACGCCCAGGCCATGCTAGGCCAGAATATTCTCGGCAAGGTGACCGCCATCCATGGTCATATGTACCGCAATACTCCGCATGGCAAACCGCAGTGGTCGCGCCCCATTGACCCCGGCATGACCGCGGAAAACATCCTGTGGAGCAAGTTCCTGGGCGAGGCGCCCAAGCGCGACTTCGATCCGCAGCGCTACATCAACTGGCGCTTCTTCTGGGACTATTCTGGCGGCAACGTGTACGAAAACATGTGCCACCAAGTCTCGTTCTGGTACAAGGCGATGAATCTGCAGATCCCCAAGGCCGTCACCATGACCGGCGGCGTCTATCTGTGGAAGGATGGCCGCGAAGTGCCGGATACCATGAACGTTTCGATGGAACATCCCGAAGAGCTGCTCTTCACCTGGGATTCCGGTTTCGGCAATATGCGCCTGGGTGCAACTGAGGACATTCTGGGCACCGACGGCACCATTCAGAAGGGCCAGCAGATCCGCTACCTGCCTGAAAAAGTGAACCGTCCAAGGGGCGAAGAGTTCACCGGACAGACGCGCACCGAACCACGCGCCCATATGCAGAACTTCTTTGACGCGATCCGCACCGGCGTACCGACGAACTGCCCGTTCGAAGTCGGTTTCCGCACTTCCATCGCCTGTCGCATGTCGGTGGAAAGCTACCGCCAAGGCCGCACGATGCGTTGGGACTCAACCAAAGAAGAGATTGTCTAGCGCGCAACAGATTCTGCAAGGCGACCTGCGTGCCTTGGCACGAGCCGCTACGGCTGTCGAAAACCGCACCCCTGAATCGCAACGGCTGATGCAGGAGTTGTTTCCGCATACGGGCCGCGCTTTGACGCTTGGCATTACCGGCTCACCCGGCGCCGGCAAGAGCACGCTGGTCGATGGCATCATCCGCCACCTGCGCGGCGAAGGCCGCACTGTCGGTGTCATCGCCGTCGATCCCTCCAGTCCATTTTCCGGTGGGGCAATTCTTGGCGATCGCATCCGCATGTCCGCTCATTATGCCGACCCCGGCGTCTACATCCGCTCCATGGCCACGCGCGGCACCATGGGTGGTCTGGCGCCCGCCACGACCGATATGGCCCTTCTGTTTGACGCTGCGGGCCGCGACGTGATCCTGATTGAAACCGTGGGCGTGGGGCAGGACGAAGTGGAAATTGCCCGCCTCGCAGACGTCACCATGGTGGTGCTGGTGCCGGGCATGGGCGACGATGTGCAAGCCATGAAGGCAGGCATCATGGAGATCGCCGACGTCTTCATCGTGAATAAGGCCGACCAGCCCGGCGCTGAAAAACTGGAGCGCGAACTTCTAGCCACCCTGGGCTTGGCTCATCGCAACGATAACTGGTTTCCGCCTGTGGTGCGCGCCGTTGCCAAAGACGGCAAAGGCATCGCTGAATCCTTAGAGGCCGCGCGCAACTACATGCAGTTTGAAGGGCGTCGCAACAATGCCGGTGAGCGCTGGGCGATGCGCTTGAAGCAGATGCTGCGCGAGCGCCTGCTGGAACGTTTTGAAGAATCCGATTTCACGCAGGCGGCCGAGCGAGTGACTACGCGGACGTGCGATCCTTATTCCATAGTAGATGACTGGCTCAAACGAGTTTAAAATCGATCATCTTGGCATTGCCGTCTCCTCGATTGAGGAGGCACTCGCCTTTTACCGCGACCAGCTCGGCATGACCGTGACGCACCGCGAAACTGTTGGTGCGGAAAAAGTGCACACTGCCATGCTGCCCGCGGGCGATGCGCGCATCGAATTGATTGAGCCCAGCGAGCCCGGCACCTCGATCGGAAAGTTCCTGGAAAAGCGCGGCCCCGGCCTGCATCACATCGCGTTGAAAGTGCCGGATCTGAACGCCTCGGTTGAAAAGCTGAAAGCATCCGGAGCGAAGTTATTGAACGAGCCGCGCCCCGGTGCGGGCGGGCATATTTATGTGTTTGTGCATCCGGCCTCCACCGGCGGTGTACTACTTGAATTAATACAGGAGTAAGGGACCTTGAAAGCAGAGATTGGAATCATCGGAGGCAGCGGCCTCTACAGCATGCCCGGGTTTGAGTTGCAGCAGGAGATCCACATCCAGACCCCGTGGGGCGATCCATCAGATGCCTACATTGTAGGCAAACTGGCGGGCAGGGAAGTGGCGTTTCTGGCGCGCCATGGACGCGGCCACCGCATCACACCCTCGGAGTTGAACTTCCGCGCCAACATTTACGGCATGAAGCAACTGGGTGTCTCGCGCATCATCTCGTTGAGCGCCGTCGGTTCTCTGAAAGAAGAGCACAAGCCTCTGGATTTCGTGTTGCCCGATCAGTTCTTCGACCGCACGCGCGGACGCGTTTCCACGTTCTTTGGCGAAGGCCTCGTCGCGCACATCGGCTTCTCGCACCCAATCTGCCCGCAGCTTTCTGACGTGGTCGCCAAGGCCTGCACAGAGCAGGGAGTGGGGGCGCACAAGGGCGGTACGTATCTGTGCATGGAAGGCCCGGCGTTTTCGACGCTCGCGGAATCGAACGTGTATCGCAGTTGGGGCATGGACGTTATCGGCATGACCAATTTGCAGGAAGCCAAGCTCGCCCGCGAAGCAGAGATCTGCTACGTCACTGTCGCCATGGTCACCGACTATGACTGCTGGCACCCGGCGCACGACGCGGTGACAGTTGCCGATATTATCGCCAATCTGACAAAGAACGCGGAAAACGCGGCGAAGGTCGTGCAGGCAACCGTGGCTGCCATGCCTACGGAGCACACCTGCAAATGTGGCTCGGCTTTGTCGCATGCTTTGCTCACGGACAAGACCAGGATCCCGGACGCAACCAAGAAGAAACTGGAGTTGCTGGTTGGAAAATACCTCGGCTGAGGAGTTGGCGCAGGAACTGCTGGGCCATTGCCTCGCAACTGGGGATTGGCCAGCGGAACTGCTCCACCGTCTAATATCGCAAGCGTTGAGTGATGACCCTGCGGCGGCTGTGCGCGCGCTGTTCGGGACCGTTGTTGAACGGCTCGGCGACCTGTTTGAGCCTCGGCTCTGCGATGTCTATGCGCGGTTGTTCAGTGAAGTATGCGCCCAGGCGATCGTTGGCTTGCGCGCAGATGAACTAGTCGCGCGATACCGCCGCGTACGCGCCGTGCGGCCGTTTTCCGGGGCCGATCCGGCAAACGTGGTGGTGTTGTCGCGCGTCACATTGGGCGCCGATGTTGCCGTAACCAGCGTGATCATCGATGCGCTGAAGAAGCGTTTTCCTGCCGCGGTCATCTGGTTTGCAGGAAATCAAAAAGCCTGGGAATTGTTTCAGGCCGATCCGCGCCTGCGATTCCGGCCTGCGCCCTATCAGCGCAGTGGTTCGCTGCGCGACCGGTTGGATGTCTGGCCGCTGCTGCGCGAATCGCTCGCGATGCCCGATACCATTGTGGTCGACCCCGATTCGCGTCTTACGCAACTGGGCCTGCTTCCGGTGTGCGAAGAAGACCGCTATTACTTCTTCGAAAGCCGCTCCTATGGTGGCGATTCGGAGACGCCGCTGTCGATACTTGCCGCGCGTTGGGCGGCTGAAGTCTTCGGCGTCGAAAACGCTCATGCCTTCATCGCGCCGTTCGCATCGCCGTTGCAGGGCGAGATCACCGTCAGTCTGGGAGTAGGCGAAAATCCGGCCAAACGCATCGGTGGAAAATTCGAAACGGAGATGCTGCGGCGTCTTGGCGCGCGGCAACTTCCGATCCTGATCGACTACGGCTTCGGCGGGGACGAATCGTCACGCGTGGAAACCGCGCTGCGCGACTCTGGAACGGCGTGCCAAACCTGGCGCGGGGCTTATGCGCCGTTTGCTTCCGCCATCTCACGCAGCCGCATCTACTGCGGCTATGATTCCTCCAGCCAGCACGTCGCCGCCGCGTGCGGCGTTCCATTAATTACGATCTTTGCAGGGTACCCGTCGATACGTATGCATCATCGTTGGAAACCAAGTGGAAATGGGACTATCCAAGTGATTCGAGTAAGTAACCAGTCCCCCGAGGTGGTGCTACAGCTATTCCAAATAGCGCTTGCAAATCTATAATTTGATCGATATAATCTGATTTTATGCATCGCTCGTTCGCCAGCTCGTTTACGTTTCGATTTTGGTACTTTACCTGAGTTGCGACGAGTGGTGTTGGCGCTGATCTAGGCAATCAAACTGACCCACTCGCAAGAGTGGGTTTTTTATTTTGAAGGGGATTTTCCATGATAATTTCGATGAAGCTGCACTCCACCAAGCAAGAGGTGGAGAGCGTTTGCGAACGCATCCGCGAACGTGGATACAAAGTGCATTCCATCGAGGGTGAAGAGCGCGTCGTCATTGGCGCGGTAGGCGTCGGCGACACGACTAACATCCTCGAATCTCTGGAAGCCATGAACTGCGTGGAGAAGGCGGTCCGCATCTCCGCACCGTATAAGTTTGTCAGCAAGGAATTCAAGAACACCCGCACGCAGATCAAAATTCGCACCCACACCGGCGAAATCGAAATTGGTGGCGACGAATTCGTCATGATGGCCGGCCCCTGCTCAGTGGAAAGCGAAAAGCAGATCATGGAATGCGCCGAAGCCGTTGCCGCAACGGGCGCGAAAGTGCTTCGTGGCGGAGCGTTCAAGCCGCGCACCTCGCCCTACGATTTCCAGGGTCTGGAAGAAGTCGGCCTCAAGCTGCTGGCCAAGGCGCGTGAGGCTACCGGTCTCGCCATTATTACCGAGGTGATGAGCGATCGGGACGTTTCGCTCGTTGCCGAATACGCTGACATCCTGCAGATCGGCGCGCGCAACATGCAGAATTTCGCGCTGCTCAAGACATTGGGTTCCGCCGGCCGCCCCATTCTGTTGAAGCGCGGCATGAGCTCCACGGTGAAAGAGCTGTTGATGTCGGCCGAATACATTGTGGCGCACGGCAATCCGAACGTGATGTTGTGCGAGCGTGGCATCCGCACCTTTGAAACCGTCACCCGCAACACCTGCGATATCGCTGCTGTTGCCGCCCTGAATGAACTAACGCATCTGCCCGTGATTCTCGATCCGAGCCATGCCACCGGCAAGCGCAGCCTTGTGCCGCCACTGGCCCGCGCAGGCGTCGCGATCGGAGCCGATGGCCTGATCATCGAAATGCATCCGTGCCCTGAGAAAGCAGTGAGCGACGGCGCACAGTCGCTGACCTTCCCGCAGTTCAGCGCGATGATGAAGGATCTGGCTCCGTACATCAAGCTCTGGAAGGCTGCCCGCGCTACGGAATTGGCGGCCGTTTAATGCCCACTGGCCGCATGCGCAATGTAGTTTTAGCCGCAGTGTGTGTGGCGCTCATTGCCGCATCGGCTGCGGCCATCTACTATTTCAAATATGGCCGCGGCGTCAAGCCGGAAGATCTGCTTGCAGGTCTTCCGGGTAAGGACGGCGCGGTCCTTTTTCTTGATATTCGTGCACTTCGCCTGGCTAATGTTTTGGATTCCATTGGAGGCGGAAGTGTGGCTGAGGAGCCGGATTACAAGGCCTTCGTCGCGATAACCCACTTTAATTACCGGAACGATCTGGATGCCGTGGCCGTGTCGTGGCAGTCGGGCGACCAATATGTTCACGCGGCAGGGCGATTTGATTGGGTCAGTTTGCGCAACTACGCCTTGACGCAAGCGGGCAATTGCGCTTTGGACGTGTGCTCCATGCCATCCAATCAGCCGGGCCGCAAGATCATCTTTTTTCAGTCGCGGCCGGGCGTGTTGGCATTGGTTGTAAGTAGCCGCATCGATGCAGCGGCGGATTTTCATCGCCCACGTGAGCCATTCAACTTTGTTCTTCCCCAGCAATCCTTTTGGTTCTCATTCCCTGGCAGTTTTCTAAAGGGAGAGGATACGTCCCCGGCAGGTACCCGCCTCTTTGCCAAGATTCTGGAAAGCTCGCAGCGTGTGAACTTTGCACTCGGCTTGCGTGGCACAACCTTTGAGCTGACAATGGATGCCCAGTGCCCCTCTTCGAAAGAAGCCGAATCCGCGCTCAACCAGTTCGACGGTGTCACTGAGGTGATGCGCAAATACATGGCGAGGATGAACCAGAAGCCCACTCCACGTGAATTGGCGGGAGTCCTTACCGCCGGCATCTTCCGCCGCGATGGGGCTCATGTATTTGGAGTGTGGCCCATTGATCGCGGCTTTCTGAACAATATGGGCGGAGGCTCAAAGTAGCAGTGCCGTTCGCGATCACCGGTGGCGTGCTGTGCGCGGGCAACATCGTCTACGACATTCTGGTACGGCCCGTTGGCGAGACCAAGTGGAACACCACCACATGGGTGGATTCCATTGAACCGCACCTGGGCGGCAATGGCGCCAACTCTTCGTTTGCTCTGGCCAAACTGGGAGTGCCGGTGCGATTGGCTGGCATGCTGGGTGCGGACAGCTTCGGCGATCATCTGCTCGGCATGTTGCGCGGAGTTGGCGTCGATACCACTGATGTCGCGCGTGGCTCGCAGCCCACGGCGACTACTGTTGGATTAGTGCATGCCAGCGGTGCGAGGCAATTCCTTCACCAGCCCGGCTGCAGTCGCGAGGTGTTTATCGATCCCATCGCCTTCACTCCTGAATTCATTGGCCGCGCCAGCCACTTTCATTTGGCCAATATCTTCGGTATTCCCGGCATGCGCCCGCTTGCCGCGGTGAATTTGCGGGCTGCGCGTGCCGCAGGGCTTACAACTTCACTTGACACCGGTTGGGACGCGCGCGGCGAATGGATGACGTTACTGGAATCGTGTCTGCCCGAGGTCGATCTGTTGTTCGTGAACGAGGACGAATCACGTATTTTGTCGGGGTCCGCCGACCCGGTGCAGGCCGCCCGGTTCTTTCGCACGCATGGCGTTCGCAATGTTGTGGTGAAGCTGGGTGGCCGCGGTTGTCACGCCTTCACCACCGATGGCGACGTCGTCGCGCCGGCGTTTCAAGTGTCAGTGGTCGATACCACCGGAGCAGGAGATTGCTTTGCCGGCGCGTTTCTTGCAGCGCTGTATCGCGGTTTCCCAGCAGTCGATGCGGCGAGCTTTGCCAACGCTGTGGGCGCGCTCAACATTCAACGGCTTGGTTCAACCGATGGGCTCTTGAGCTTCGATGAAACCTTGGCCTGGATGGCCTCGCACTAAGCTCAGACCTTCTGATCTCCTGGAAATGAGATGAGCCAACTTCGACATGATCCTGGAAAAAGCAGTTGGATGGGCTTCAGCCAATTCGCACGACGCCGCGCATTTGGGGTCTGACACCTTTTT
>CAIRSA010000446.1 GCA_903881085.1 uncultured Acidobacteriia bacterium | reverse complement strand
GCCACTCGCATGATCTGGAACCGCCGCATCACCTTCTCACCCACCGCAAATGGACGATCCAATCGTTCGGGAGGGGTCACCGGCGTCAGCAGGAAGCCATTCAGCCGCTGCTCCCAGGTAATGCGACGCAAGACTTCAGCGAACAAAGCGCCGTCTTTCGGGCAAGCTTCACGCAGGAACGGCTCGCGCTCAGCTTCCGAGAGCGACATCGCGGCCAGAAACATCGTAATGATCAGGTCGTCTTCGGAGTTCCGGTCTGCTTCGTCGGTCGCCATTGCTGGTCCTCCGCTTTCTCAAACAACCAGATGCGCGCGTCCTGCCAGCGGACCTGCATGGAGCGGAGTGGCAGGCCGAGAATCTCGGCCGTTTCTTCGTCTGTCGTCCCGAGGAAGAATTTCATTTCCACAATCGAGCACTCCACTGGCATTATCTCCCGCATTTTGTTTAGCAATTGATCAATTGTCAGCGCAAGCTCATACTTGTTGCTGGTCGTGACGACCCCTTCCGGAAGGCCGGCGAGGGGCAAAACGTCCAGATGAGGACGGCTGCGAGCGTAATCGATTAGTTCCCGGCGCATGGCTGTCGCAGCAATAGCGAAAAAATGTCCGCGATCCCGCAAAGAGAATTTCGTTCCGGCCAGTCGCAAGTACATGCGGCTGACCAGTTCGGTTGCTTGTAGTGTGTGATCTGGCCGCTCTCCATTCATCAGATGCTGAGCCAGTCGCCGTAGGTCCGGCATTACGATCTCGTAGAGCCTGGTCTCAGCACCCTTGTCGCCAAGGCCCATCCGTTCAAGGAGAATCGTCACATCATGATTGTCGGATTCCATAAGATCTTTCGCCGAAAAGCCTTGAGAGTGTATCAAATTGGTGGAGTTCGCCACGCGCAGTGGATATTTAAGCGATTTTTGATCCTATTCGTTTACCAGGCGTGCTTAGACGCGCCCTGGCCAGTGATCTTTCTGAGCGACGACTTTTGCCATCCCCATTTTCCGGATCAGTCCGCCCGCAACCGAAACTGTTCATTCAAACAGAGCAATGTAGAAAGGCGGTGGGGCGGGCGGCGGATTCGCGCTTCCCGCTCCCGAACCTCGCAGCCGCCTTCTTTCCACACTTGTTGGGACTGTCTCGTTTGGCAGAGGAACATGATTTTCTAAGACAGGAACAGGCTCATTCCGAGCTGCGCCCAATGACCTGACCGGCCAGCCGGCCGGTAGCCCGATGGTAACCCCGCGCCTCAGTTTCATCGATTGCTCCCCTGCCCTTTCGTCGGTGCGATTTGAGATTCTGCCGCCCTACGGCAACTTCTGGAAATCGTAGAAGTCGGCTGGTATTTCCGGGCTTAAACGGGTAGCGATGAACGTCCCTCCACCAATGGTGGCCATCACTTTCCCGGTCAGGTCCATGATCACCAGCTCGTTGGTTCCATGCAAACTCAGGCCGTCAGAACTTAGTTGTGAATTGATGCGAACCTTAAAGAGGTTGATAAAGGCGCCCTTATCGTCGTAACTGAAGGCGAGCATAGTATGGAGAAATTTGCGATCGCCCACGCGCACCCAAACTCCATGTGCCGTCGCCGTGCTATCAGCTGCAGTAGCGTTGATGGTGCCGTCCGGATGAAAAGTGATCAGGTTCAGAACCGCTGGCTGGCTGGCAGGTTGCCCGGCGCGCCGCAGTTCCGCCAGCCACGTGCCCTCCAAAGTCTGGCTTACCGTCGGTACTGCCTTGTCCGGCGTGCGGAGCGTATTAAGCGGACTCTGGCCATTAACCAGCGTCATGCTTGCCGTCAGGGTGGCCAATATCGAAATCAAGTTTTTCAGTTTCATTATTCTCTCCTTGTCCTCTGCGCTTAGGCAGTCGTGCAAATGAGCATAAGCCAGGGAATGGCCGATGAGGCATGATTCGCGTGTGATTTCAGGTCTACCCGCTAAATTACGGCAAGCATGAATACTTATTGATGAAGATAATCCCGGATAATTCAGGTATACTTAGAAACCATGCATCGGTTCGGGCCTTTTGAAGTCAACTTTTCCGCCGGCGAGCTGCGGAAAAATGGAATCCGGATCAGTGCGCAAGAGCAGCCGCTGCGCATCCTGGAGGCGTTGCTTGAGAAGCCGGGTGAATTGGTCAGCAGGGAACAACTGCGCGACCGGCTGTGGCCCTCGGATACCTTTGTCGATTTCGAAGGGAGCCTGAACGCAGCGGTGGCTAAGCTCCGGCAGTCGCTCGGCGACGCTGCCGAGCGGCCGGTTTATATCGAAACCGTTCCCAGGAAAGGATACCGGTTTATCGCGCCGGTCAGTCCAATTCCTGAGCCACCTGGGGAGAAGCTCCCAAAAATCACTGCGGAAGCTGTGCCGCGTAGAGTTCCAAAACTGCGTACCTGGATCGCCGCCTTGGCGGGCGCACTGGTTCTCGGTGGGGCGGGAACCTACGTCTTGCGGACAGGCCTCATTGGGCCAGATGGCGCAATCGGCCCGGTCAGCTTCACCGTCTTGATGCCACCTGGTAAAGCGCTTAACGGACCGGGATACTTTCCGAATATGGCTGTGTCGCCGGATGGCCGGAGTCTGGTTTTCGCCGCGGCTGACGCGCACGATTCAGCACTCTATCTGCGATCCATGTCGTCGGAAACCAGCCAGCGCCTGGACGGTACCGACGGTGCGCGACTCCCCTTCTGGTCACCCGACGGCCGGCAAATTGGATTTCTCGTGGGGGAAAAGTTGAAGACGTTGGCAGTTGGCGGCGGACTGGCTCGCGTAGTGTGTGATGCGCCGAGGTTCTTTGGCGCCACCTGGAGCCAGGACGGCACGATCCTCTTTGCTTCCGATAGGGTGCTTTACCGGGTCGCAGCGGATGGCGGCCAACGTAAGCAGGTTACCAGCCTTGATGCTTCAAAGAAAGAATTTGCTCATGGCTGGCCGCAATTCCTGCCCGACGGCCGGCGATTTCTGTTTTCTTCTGCAAATTATGAAGATCCGCCAAACAGCGCAGTTAATATTGGTACACTCGATGGCGCCGCGCCACAATTGCTCTTCCGGAATCGGACGAAAGCTTTGTTTTCACCGCCGGATCTACTGGTATATGTGAAGGATTCGGTTTTGGTTGCGGAACCTTGGGACCTGACCAACCGCAGGAGACTGGGTATGCCCCACACCGTGGCGCAAGATGTGTACACATATTCCATTGGTTCGGCCGCCTTCTCGCTTTCACAAAATGGGGTCCTGGGCTACCAGAAGGCTTCCATCGGCGATTCCCAGTTCTCGATTTACCGGCGAGACGGAAAGCGCGTCAAGACCGTCGGTCCGCCCGGACCTTATGTTCATTTAGCGATGTCAGCGGACGAGAAGATGGCCGCACTTAGTGTCGGGATGCGAAATGCGAAGTCACCCTTTTCCATGATCTGGCTCCTCCAAATGGAAAACGAGGTAATTTCGCGATTTGATTCCACGGATAATTCCTTTAATCATCCCGTTTGGTCGCCCGATTCCAGGCGGTTGGTCTTCTCTTCACACGTCATCGAAGGTGAGAAAGGCCGATTGTGGCAGTTGAAGATTGGCGAAACGGCTCCAACCTTCGTCTATGAGGATGGCAAATCGATCATACCCCAGGATTGGTCTTCCGACGGACGAATTCTACTCTGCCGAAGGGTCAGGGACCTGGCATTCTCGCTCCCGGGAGCGACTTTCAGCAAAGCAAGCGATGTCGGTGACACGCCATTCCGGAAGGACCAGATGCGCTTGTCTCCGGATGGACGATGGATCGCCTATTTTGAATCTCGCAATGGACGCCCTGAGGTGTTCATTGCCGCATTCCCTGGCTTCACCGGTACTAAGCAGGTTTCCTCAGACGGCGGTTTTCAACCAGTATGGAGCCGGAATGGCAAAGAGTTGTTCTATATCGGGCTTGATCGAACGTTCATGTCGGTTTCTCTCGAAACGGGGGAATCTCTCAACCCAGCTCCGCCGAAAGCGTTGTTTAAGACCGGGTTCAATCTGGCGGCAGGCGCTGCCAGCCGTTATGCTGTCTCGGCGGACGGCCAACGCTTTTACGTTCTGGAACCGTTGCCCGGTCCGGTGCAAGTCGCGTTGCACGTCATCACCAATTGGAATGCCGGCCTTCCGCATTAGCGCCTCTCACCTGCAGAACCATGCCACGCTGCGGCATTTTGGCAAAAACTCGAACTGCAAAGCCAAATGAAAAATGAACCGTCCGCCTGCAAGCGATCAGTTCCTTCCGCACGTGGCGCTAGTGAGTTAACCGGGCGCGTCCTGGAAATACGTCACCCTATAAAAAGCGGTTGCCCGTAAATCCTGCGGAAATGCACGGCTCTGCAAACCAGGGACTGCCTCCATTTTCCGGCGATTTTTGCCGGAAAATGGCTGGCTGTTTGAATGTATAGGGTCCCCGGTTTGCCCCACGCGAGACGGCCCGCAATGCGAGTCACCCGGCAGGTGATGAGCACG
>CAIRSA010000445.1 GCA_903881085.1 uncultured Acidobacteriia bacterium | reverse complement strand
CGAAAACGGCCGAAAAAAGGTGTCAGACCCCAAATGCGCGGCGTCGTGCGAATTGGCTGAAGCCCATCCAACTGCTTTTTCCAGGGTTATTCCTCGCCTTGGATGAAGAAGCCGGCTTCCAGCCAGCGTTGGCGGATGCCATTGGGGATGAGGGTCCAGTCCGCATTTTCGCGCTTTGCCAACGTGGACAATAATGTGTAGTGGTGCGGTAAGAGTGGGACGGTTTGGGTGAGATACTCCTTGCGCACTATGGCCACGAATGATCGCTCCATGGGCGGAAGGGGCGGGGCTTTGGCTTCGCGGACCTGATGGTAGTACCAGGCGACTGGGAAGCGGTAGTTTCCTAGGACGAAGCAGGGCTGCAGGCGCAGCAGATGATCGGGCGTCGATTCGTCCGCGTAGGGTTTGCCTTCGTGGCCGGGGGCATCGAACATTACGAACAACTGGCGCTCGTAGCGGGCTAGGTCAACCATAAAGTCGATCCAGGCTTCGCGGCCGGGCTCATGCCGGTCGGGGCGGTTTGCTTCGAGATAATCCGGGAAGCGGCGGCCAAGGTCGTAGAGGGTATAACTTTCCGGCGGGCAGGCCTGCAGGTATTCGCGGGCGAAATCGGTGAACAGTTGCTCACCCAGGGCATGGCAGAGGGCCGGGAACTGGTCTTTCACGCAGCTCAGAATACGCAGGTAGTAGCTGCGTTGATAGACGGCCAGGCGCGCCGCGGGGTCGAGCCGGGACGAGGGCTTTACATGTTGTGCGGTCTCTTCGGCGGATGTTTCGCCGGGGAGGATGAGGGACTGATGCAGCCAGGCCTGTAGCTCATTCAGCGGCTTCATGCCTGCTCCCAGCGCGTATCGCGCATGACTTGCGGGACAAGAAAATCCACGGGATTAGAGACAGCGTCGCGTGCGGGCAAGTCTTCGATGGACGCCGGCACAAAGTGCTGGCCGATATAGTTTCGGGCCTTGAGGATCTCGGCGTGACACTCACCGAACGCGGGGATGTTGCCGTCCCATTCCAGCAGGGTGGAGACGCCGCCGGTGAGTTGCCAGGCGAGGCGGAAGAGTTCCCACACATCGGGCAGCACGGGCCGGTCATGGGTATCGATGATGTGGGTGCCGCAGTGCTGGTGGCCAGCGAGGTGCATCTGGACCACGCTTTCGGTGGGAAAGGACTGCAGGTAGGCACGGGGGTCGGCGTCTGTGTTGAAGCAGGTGACGTAGACATTGTTCACATCGAGCAGCAGTCCGCAGCCAGTGCGGGCGACGAGTTCGCGCAGGAAATCGGGCTCTGGGATGGTGGATTGGGTGAACGCCAGATAGGTGCTGGGGTTTTCCAGAACCAATGGACGCTCGAGAAAATCCTGCACTTGAATGACACGCGCGGCGACGTGGGCGAGCGACTCTTCGGTGAGCGGCATGGGCAGCAGGTCATGCGAATTGCGGGCCAGTACGCCGGTCCAGCAGAGATGGTCGCTGACCCAGGCGGGGCGCACCTCGGCGGCCAGAGCTTTCAGGCGGGCGAGGTAGATGAAGTTGAGCGGATCGGTACTGCCGATGGAGAGCGATACGCCGTGGAGAACCACGGGGTACCGCTCAGCCACCTGCCGCAGCACGTAGCGGGGGCGGCCTCCGGAATCCATGAAGTTTTCGGAGATCGCCTCGAACCATTCGACCTGGGGCCACTCGTTCAAGATGTGTTCAAAATGAACGTTACGCAGCCCCAGGCCCAGACCTAAATTACGCGCAGCCACCGGCTCCGCTCAGGCCACTGGCGCCGCAGGCGGTCATATTGTCGCGCTTCTTGTTATCGTCGGAGATCCACAGGTAGGGCGGGCCCACTGTATCCTTGAACGGCTCGGGAACGGGCCCGAGTGTTTGGCCAGGGTTCTGTTTCTCCCAGCTTTCTTTGAACACCTCGCGGGCGCGGGCCCAGACGCTTTTGCCCTGGTTGGGGCCGTTGGTGCTGAAGCGTTCTGCGTTGATGGGTGTGGCGCATGAACCTAGGGCTTTGCAATCGTTCTGGCCGGGTTTGTCCAGTTCCTCGGCGGTGCCGTAGAGGCCGCAACCGCCCTGATGGCTGCAGTCGTTCTTCACGTGGCAGGTGTGGTCGACTGCAGTTGAGCAGTAGCCCTGGCCGGCGCATTGGTTGGGTTTGTAGGGGTTTGGACCGTCCGCGGGGCCTGCGAGGCCGAAGCGGTCAGAGGCGCCGCAGCTGTTGAGTCCCATGCAGGCGTGCAGCGGAAGGCCGTGCGGCTGGCAGCCGATTTTTGCGGGCCAAGTTGGCGCAGTGGCATACGGGTAGGGCACGGGAACGGGTTCGCCGGGTTTATAGGAGCACATGCCGGCGGAGGTAGCGATGGGCGCGGCCTGGGTGGTGGGTGCCCAATATTGGCTGACGTCCGGAACGTTTTTAACGAACTCGTCAATGTAGTATTTGATGCCGCTGTAGTAAGGCGTATTTTGGGTGGCGCTGGCCAAGGCCATCAGGTTGGCGTAGGCCTCCTGGCGCGGGCCAAGATCGATATTTTCGAATGTTGGGGCGACCACGAACCCGTTGCCCAGCGAGTAGCTGCGCATCTTTTGGGCCAGCTTATCGAGGATCCAGATCATGGTCTGATGCAGGGATTTATTGAAATAGAGCTTCTGCCCGCCGCCATCGGGGCCGGTGTCCGCAACCTTGAAAATGGTCTCGGTGAGGATGAGCATGTACTGATAGATTCCGTTGACCAGATCGGAAAGCTCGCGGTAGTTGGTGCGCGACTTGGGATCCTCATAATAGGCCTTGAGGTAGCTGGCGGTGGTGGGGTTGTCCGGGAAGTTTGCGACCACCAGGCTCAGCATATTGTCTGTCACTGCGGGCTTGATAGGTGGCGGAGGCGGGGGCAACTTGGCCAATTGCTCCTGCTTCGGGTTGTATTGCTCCAACTGCGCCTGCAGGGATAGGAATTTGTAGTAGTGGGTGAGTTCGGCGCGCGACGGATCGTCTGTGCGGCGGCCTTGGGCGCCTTCGCCCTGATCGCAGATTGTGGCGATGGCGTTGAAGGCATCGGCCTTGGAGTTTACGGTAATCAGCTGTTGCTTGCCGTGATGGCTGTCGGGGGCGTTCGAGAAGGCGGTGACCTGGGCGGCGCTGGGTGAGGCGGCCGGGGCGGGAGTTGGGGCACCTTGCGCGGGCGGGATGCCCCAGGAGTCAAACTTTTTGGTGGGGTATGCTGTGTCGATGTTATTGGGCGAGTAGTTGTAGGGCTGGATCTGATACTTGACCCCGTCGACGCCGCGCACCTGGAAGTCCGCGTCATCCACGCAGTAGATGAGGCAGCGGATGTAGGAGTAGAACTGGCCGATGGTTTCCCAATTGCGATCTTCAGGCATGGCATCGTTGATTTCGGGGTATTCGATCTGCAGGAAGTGCCACAGCTGTTCGTATGAAAATTTGCTGAGCGGGATGAGGACCTTGCGGCGGCCATCGGGACCAACCGGGCCATGCTCGCGGTGATAGGGCAGCGGGGTGGGATAGGGGCCAGGTGAGTTGAGATAGAGCTGCGGGTCTCCACCCATTGAGAAGAGAATGTTGCTGGAGAGGGACATGTGGAGCATCTCTTCGACGGCAACGCTCATGATGAAGCCGCCTGCCTTGTTGGCGAAGAGGTCAGCTGGAGTGATTTGCTCCGCGGACCTGCGATTCCGCTGGATGGAATAATAGGTGTACAGATAGATGGGGATTGTTGCCAATTCGATTTGGATTGCGGTTTGAAGGTTTTCCTTGAGCTCCTGGACCAGCTGGTCGTGGGATAAGGTGGCTTGCAGCTGTTTGACCAGCGCTTCTTCCGCGGGCGTTAATGACAAGGCGGTTACATTGCTCATTTATGGTTTGCTCTCCTCAGCAGGGAGAGGATATCACAAAGTTCTGACATATTGCAGAGGATTTCCGTGGAATCTTTATTAAATCAGTGGGCATTACAGCGGACGGGCCGGCCAATCCCGAGGGCATTCCGTTCCGAGAGTATGGCTTTACAATGAGTTCAGGATGCTCAGATGACGGTTACGGTTCCGCTCAGTTCCCAGGAAGAAGCAAAGCTAGCCACCTTGGCCGCGAGTCTTGGTGTATCGCCAGACAAAGTGGTGGCCGATGCGGATAAGTCCATCATTTGGGCAGACAGATCAAACCAGGTGGAGCGGCTGTTCGCCGCATTCGACAGCTCAGCGCCGCAGGATGGGGTCCGCGATGAGGCCTTCCATCGTGAAAACTGGTATTGATGCAGACCTAAGCTTGTTGACACAAACGATCACTCTTCCAGTATAATTGCACGCTTCAGTTGGATTGGGTCGGGTGCAGTCTGTTATCGACTTAGGGCTTTATTGCCGCGTCCAGTCGCTGCTTCACCTCCTTACAGAGAAGCGTCGCAATGGTCAAAGCCTCCTGGGCCTCGGCGCTATCGGGTTCATAAGGTGCATCTGGATAGCGGAATATTGACGCGTAATCAGTCAAGTCCTGCACCTGCTTCAGAATTGGTTTCAGAGTTGGGTCGGCGGCGATGCACTGGGAGCCCAGGTCAGTCAGGTCGTGCGTTTTGCGGAAGACAATCTGGCGATAGGTGAGGAAAGCTTTGATGGCCTTTTCGGCAGCTTGCTGACTGTGGAAGGTCGATCTGGATGGTTCAGCCAGGATCAGCAATTGCGCGGCGTTGCAGTCTTTGGCGGCCTGTGCCAGCCATTTTTCTGCTTCGTTACGCAGCAACATGCCGGGTGTCATAGAGCAACCTCCCTTCTCGGACCACGGTCGCCGGCAGGGATGCAAGGACGTGCTCCGCGCGGAGATCGAAATCTTCCGAAGGCAGGCGGACTATGTCGACAGCTGTATGCAGGTCGCTTAACTGACGGTGGAAGGTTCTATCGCGGAAGGCACTCTCAGGGGCATTTTGAGGGAGGACGATACAAAAGTCCAAGTCGCTATCGGGGCCATCTTCACCACGGGCGGATGAGCCAAACAGGTAGACTCGTTCCGGGTGGAAATATTCCACCAGGCGGCGAGTAATCTCTTGAATCACTTCCGTTTGCGAGTTGGTTGCGTGCATGAATCGGGCTGGCTCCCTTACTTGAGATTATCGCAATTCGATCTCATGCGCGGAGGGGGTGACGACTGCGGTAAAACTGGCTAGTTGTTTTGCGGGTCTGAAGCCCCGCGCAGACTAAAGTCCGCCCTACTTCAGCCCATACTTTTTCATCTTGTAGCGCAGTGTATCGCGGGTGATGCGCAGCAGGCGGGCGGCCTGGGTCTGGTTACCGCCGGTTTTTTCCAGGGCACTGGCCACCAGGTGGCGCTCGTTATCCACCAGCGAGATGCCTTCGGCGGGGATGGCGGAGTGTGAGGTTCCGTTGGCGGCGGCGGTCGCCGGGAATGACTGATCCTTGCGCGACAGCGAAATGGGCAGGCATTCCGGCTGAATGTGCGACGACTCTTCGAGGATCATGGCCCGCTCAATGGCGTTGCGCAGTTCGCGCACGTTGCCGGGCCAATCGTGCTCAATCATGAGCTTGGCCGCAGCGGCGGAAACGCCTTCGATGCTGCGGCGGAACTTGCGGTTGTAATGGTCGATGAAGAACTGCGCCATGGGGAGCACGTCTTCGGGACGCTCGCGCAGTGACGGAATAATGATCTGAATCACGTTGAGGCGGAAGTACAGATCCTGGCGGAAAGCGCCTTCCTTCACCGCTTCGCGCAGGTTCTTGTTGGTTGCGGCAACCACGCGCACATCAATGTGTATATCCTTCAATCCGCCTAAACGGCGGAAGGTCTGTTCTTCCAGCACGCGCAGCAGTTTGGCTTGCAGCACCATGGGGATTTCGCCGATTTCATCGAGGAACAGCGTGCCTTTGTCGGCCAGTTCGAAGATGCCACGCTTCTGCGATTTGGCATCGGTGAAGGCGCCACGCTCGTAGCCGAACAGCTCGCTTTCGAGCAGGTTTTCCGGGATGGCGGCGCAGTTGATGGCGATGAACGGTTCTGCCTGGCGGCGGCTTTGGTAGTGCAGCGTTTTGGCGATCAGATCTTTACCTACGCCGTTTTCGCCTTCGAGCAGGACGGTAGTGGCTTCGCTGGCGGCAACTCGGCGAACCAGACGCAGCACTTCCACCATCATGCTGGAATCGGCGATGATCTCGCGCTTCTGCGGAGACATCTCTTCGGTGACGTCCTTGATTGTCGCAACCACGCCTTCAAAGCCGTTTGAATCGGCGCCGATCTGCGCTGTGCGCATAATCACCAGCCGTTCGCGGCCGCTGAGGGTATGCATACGCACCGTGCAGGAAGGGATGCTGGGAGCATCGCCCAACCCGGCGAGAATACCGCAAGCGGGATCGCATTCCTCGCAATGGAACAGTTCGCGGCAATGACGGCCAATCAGTTCGTCCGAGGCCAGGCCAAATAGCTTTTCCGCGGCCAAATTCACGCCCGTTACGTATTTGTCTTTGTCGTAGAGCAGCAGGCCATCGGAAAGCTGGTCAAACACCGCTTCCAGAATCCCTGTGGTTTGCCATTCCTGTGCCAGCTTGGACATACCTTCCACTCCTCGTTTCGTTCTTGAACAAACTTGCATTTGGGATGCCAGGAAATCCGGTGCAAAACGCCATAGGAGTGGCCAAATGAGGCCATTCCGACCCAACGAAGCCGCAAGAGTGGGTGATATGCCCCTTTCGAACTAGTGAACATCCTGATTCTCCAGGGCTTTGCGCTTTGGACCGGAGATTGCAATAATTGCTGACGGAGACGTTATGAAGATTTTCAAACTTGGATTACCTGCTTTGATTGTTGGCGCGGGCTTGACGATGTATCTGACGCCATCGTACGGTACTGTCGAATTCGCGAAAAAAGAGAAGACGAAATGCGCAACCTGCCATGCAACGGCGACCCCGAAGAAGGAGTCGCACGAAGTAAACCCGGTTGGCGCTTGCTACAAAAAGAGTAAAGATTTGGCGGCTTGCAAGAAGTAGTTTGTAAATAGTAGTTGATTGTAGTGAGTAGTAATGGACGGCGGGTATGGAGACGATCCAGATTTCGATTTCCGATCCTCACTACCGGGCGCTGCTGGAACGCATGCTCGGAGGGAGTGGCACCTGTAAGTTGATTGAGTCGGAGACACCCGACTTTAAAGCTGCGGGAGTAGTGGTCATTGATGATCGCGTATTGGGACGGATCGCTCCACCCCTGCCTTCGCCGGAGCGCGTGGTGCTCATCACGCACAATGCTCCGGAGCGGCTTTCGCAAGCCTGGGATGCAGGCATCAGTTCCGTAATTTTTTACGAAGATCCTATGAATACGGCGGTTCTCGCCATTCTGTCGGTATCGCTGCGTCTGCCCAGGCCGAAGGGTGGCGGGGGCGGGATCAGGCTGCAATCGGCCAGGGAGAACTGGGAATGGTAGCGCCAACAGTCGAAGAGTTGGAAAAACTTCTTCGCGACGATATTTGCGGTATTTGCGACGAGGCGGAAGCGAATGGGAAGTGCGTCGAACGAGACAGCGGTGGATGTTCGCTGTTTCAGTTGTTCCCGCTGGTCGCGCAAACAATTAATGAGACAACCAGTGACGATATCAATGTGTACTTGCACGCGATCCGCGAGAAGGTTTGTACGGTTTGCCTGAATGGACCGGCCGATTCGGCGTGCGCGAAACGGATTGAGGCGCGATGCGCGCTGGACCAATTTTTGCCCTTGATCATCGACACTATAGAGCGGAGTTCGGGAAAAGCTTTTTCAAGGAGTGTACTCTAATGATCACTTTATCTCTGTCCGTTTGGGCCGTGCTGGCGTTAATCGTGCTCGCTCTGGCTATTTATCGTAAAGTCCTTTCCAACAAAGAGGACGACACCATGCACCTGTCCGATGCGGCGACGGGAATCGTCTCGCAGCAGGCGCAGTTGGCGACAAAATTGGAAGCCGTCGACAAGTGGGGCAAACTGCTGACCATTGTCGTGGCCGTTTATGGACTTGCGTTGGCGGGCCTGTTCCTGTATCAGGGCTGGGTTGACGCCGGCAAAATGCCGAGCTAGCAAGCTGGTGGATCGCGGAACCGCTCCCTCACGGTCGCGGCTCGGTTTGCGATCGCCGGGCAAAGTTCATTTATTGCTCTACGGAAATTGATATCCGGCGAGCGTTTATAACATCGTGAGGTACAATTTTGTGCGAATTCTCCTGAGCGTCTGCGCCACAGCGTTCTCCTTCCTTGTCCCCTTGTCCGGCTGGGCGCAGCCTCAGGAGATGTCTGATTGTGCATCCTGCCATGAAGACATCTCCAAGGCTTACACTTCCGGCGTACATGGACAAGCGGTAAAGAATGGGAATGCCGGTGCACCCGACTGCGCGATGTGCCACGCCGATGCGCACAACGACGCTAAGACAGCGTGGCGGCCATCCTCCCAGGAATTCAGAAAAGCGGTACCCGATACCTGCGGCATGTGCCACAGCGAAATCGCGGAACAGTTCAAGATCAGCGTCCATGGCAAGGCCGTGGAGCAGGGCATTCGCCAGGCGCCTATCTGTACCGATTGCCACGGCGAACACAATATCATTTCGCCAAAGAAGATAGATTCACCGGTCAACGCGGCTAATATCCGCGAGACCTGCGCGCGCTGCCATGGCGACGTGCGGTTGACGCGCCGCTTCGGCCTTCCCGCTGACCGCATCACTTCCTTTGACTCCTCCTTCCACGGCCTGGCCGCCAAGAGCGGATCGCAGACCGTGGCCAACTGTTCCAGCTGCCACGGGGTACACAACATTCTACCCTCGGCGGACGAAAAATCCACCGTCAACGCCAAAAACCTTCCTGCCACGTGCGGCAAGTGCCATGCAGGCGCGGGCTCGCGGTTTTCTTTGGGCACCATTCATATCGCAGAAGGCAAGCAGGAGCCGGAAGGCTTGAGGTGGGTGCGGCTGGCGTATCTGTTTTTGATCCCCGGCGTGATTGGCTTCATGGTGCTGCACAACGGGGCTGACTGGATCCGGAAGTTCCGCATGCTGCGCATCCAGGGCATACCGCATTCGTCGCTGCATTCGGCGCATGGCGAAGGGGAGATCCGCATGCTTCCCATGGAGCGGCTGCAACATATACTGCTGGCGGTTTCCTTCATTGTACTGGCGTGGACCGGGTTTGCCTTGAAGTATCCCGATGAGTGGTGGGCGCGCCCTCTGCTGCTGTGGGAGACCACGAAGACTGTGCGCGGCGTTGTGCATCGTGCCGCCGCGGTGGTCTTCATGGCGGTAACGCTGCTTCACTTGTGCACGCTGATCTTCAGCAAAACGCTGCGCCACCACTGGACGGAGATGTTCCCGCGCGTGCAGGATGTGCGCGAAACGGTGATGAACTTCCTGTACCTGCTGGGCCTGACCAAACACAAGCCGGCAATCTCTTCGCATAGCTACATTGAAAAGATGGAATATTGGGCGGTGGTTTGGGGAGCCATCGTCATGATACTGACAGGCTTGTTGCTGTGGGGCAACGGCTTGGCGTTGCGCTACATTCCCAAACCGTGGCTGGATATATTAAACTCAATTCACTTCTACGAGGCGTTGCTGGCAACGCTCGCTATCGTAGTGTGGCACTTCTATTTTGTGATTTTCGATCCAGAAGTGTATCCGATGGATACAGCATGGATGACTGGCAAAAGCATTCGGAAAAGGGGCAATAACTGAATATGCAATCGCGATCGGGCTGGCTATCGCCAGTAGTGTTTTTATCGAGTAACTGGATCAGTATGATCGGCGTCGGACTGGTAACGACGGCCGGCATCTCGTGGCTGTTCCTGTTGCCAACAACTTTCCACGAGATGTCTAATCCGTACCTGGGCATTCTGACCGCCATGCTTTTGCCGGCAGTGTTTTTTCTTGGGCTGGCATTGATTCCGCTGGGGATTTGGCTCCGCTGGCGCGGGGAAAAGGCGAAAGGGAGTTATCCGACCGAATTTCCGCCGCTCACCTGGAGCAGCCCGCAGTTGCGCCGCCTCACGGTTTTTGTCGGAACGTTTACGGTGTTGAACCTCATTATTGGAAGCCACACCACCTACAGCGCGGTTAGTTATATGGACGGAGTGACGTTCTGCGGTCTCACCTGTCACACGGTGATGCAGCCGGAGTATACGGCTTACCAAGCTTCGCCGCACTCGCGTGTCGAGTGCACCAAGTGCCATATCGGACCTGGCGCGCAATGGTTTGTCAAAGCCAAGATCTCAGGAATCCGGCAGGTATTTGCAGTGGCGTTAAATACCTATGAGCGGCCGATCCCAACTCCGGTGCGCAACTTGCGCCCGGCGCGCGAAACATGCGAAGCCTGCCATTGGCCGCAGAAATACGGCGAAGACAAGCTGCGCACTTCCACTGTCTATAGCGATGATGAATCGAACACGGCGAAAAAGAACGTGCTGTTGTTGCGTATCGGCGTCATCCATTCGGCCCACCTGCGCGAAGGAGTGAAGATCACGTACGCGCCTTCGGATGAGAAGCGCCAGGTGATTCCGTGGGTGAAATATAACGATACGGTGTACCGCGCGCCGGACTACAAGTCAGACGGTCCTGGTGCATTAACGACGCGCGAAATGGACTGCATGGATTGCCACAACCGTCCTGCGCACGCCTTTGAGTTGCCGGAACGATCGGTGGATAGGGCGATGTGGCAGCGCGGCATCTCATCCTCGCTTCCATTTGCCAAAAAGACCAGCGTGGAGGTGTTGAAGGCGGCGAAAGAATCGGCCGGCGTGCCATCGGCCTTTGAAAGCTTCTACCAGAAGAACTATCCGGCGGTGTACTCGCAGCGGCGCGAGGAGATCCGTTCCTCGGCAACTCGCGTACAGGCCATCTTCGACCGGAATATCTTCCCGGCAATGGGGATCACCTGGGGTGCGTATCCCAACAATTTGGGTCACAACGATTTCCCCGGTTGCTTCCGTTGCCATGATGACGCTAAGGCCGACACTGCGGGCAAGAAGATCACGCAGGACTGCAATACCTGCCATAGCCTGCTTGCGATGGAGGAGAGTTCCCCAAAAATCCTCACGGATTTGGGTGTAGAGGCTGAACCCGCGGCAGCGAAGCCTGCAAAATAAAGGGTTTGAGTCTGGACATTGGATTGCATAGGAATAAGTAGAGGGAATTGCTATGTTCAGCATGGAGAAGATCCTCTTACCGGTTGATTTTTCGGAACGATGCATCGCCTCGGCCCGCTACGCGCGGCCCCTGGCCTGCCAGTTCCATTCGCAAGTTACCCTTTTTCACGTGCTAAGCCATCCGGCCTACGAATTTGGGACGGAGGGTTTTATGCCCATGGTTCCTCAGCTGACAGAATTGGCTGAGGACGAGTTGGATTCATTCGGGGCCTCTGAGCTTGCCGGTTTGCATACCCGGAGGCTGGTGGTCCCGGGCGATCCTTCGACGGCAATTGTCGACTTCGCTCGTGATGAAAAGATGGACCTGATTGTCATGCCCACGCATGGCTATGGTCCCTTCCGCCGATTCATTCTTGGCTCCACCGCAGCCAAGGTTTTACACGACGCCGAATGTCCGGTAATGACCGGCACGCATCTGGAGACCATTCCGGAGCGTGGCAGTGTCCGTTATGACAACATCGTCTGCGCTATTGACCTGGGGCCGAACAGCCTGGCTGCTCTGCGCTGGGCCGATAGCATGGCGCGAGCCTTTTCGTCGCGGCTGTTTCTGGTTCACGCGATCCCTTCGTTGCCAGCCGCCGATGGCGACTATTACCGCCCCGTCGCTGGCAGCCCCCTTCCCACGCATGCTCTGGAGCATATGGCCGCGCTGCAGGCCGAGGCGGGTACTTCCGCAATGCCGATTGTTGCCGGCGGCGATGTGATCAAGGCGGTGACCAGGCAGGCGCGCGAACTCAGCGCCGACATGCTGGTGATCGGCCGCTCCACCGCCAATTCGATTCTTGGCAGACTGCGCACGCAGGCGTACAGTCTGATCCGCGAATCGCCCTGTCCTGTTGTTAGTATCTAGGCACGCGCACAGTCGTGTGTCACGAAGGAGCCCTGTCATGCTTACTTTGAAGAAGATCCTTTTTCCAGTTGATTTTTCCGATCGTGCCATCGGCGCGGCCCATTACGTGGAAGCGCTCACCGGCCGCTTTAACGCGGAATTGACGTTGATGCATGTTGTCGAATCCGCTGATTATCTTTACGGAACCATTGAGTTTGGCGGGGCCGCGCTCAATGATTTCCATACCGAACGGATGGCCCACAGCCGCAAGAAGCTGGATGAGTTTTTAGTGGACGAACTGGGCCACTTCCAGGTCCGCCGCGTGCTGTTTGAAGGCGACCCTTCGCGAGTGATTACGGATTATGTGGAGCGCGAAGGCATCGACATGGTAATGATGCCGAGCCATGGCTTCGGGCCTTTCCGACGCTTCATCATTGGATCCGTGACGGCGAAGGTACTGCACGATGTGCATGTGCCCGTATGGACCGGCGTGCATATGGAAGCGGCCCCGCCGCTGGAGGTAATCGGGTGCCGCAACGTGCTGTGCGGTGTGGACCTGAGTTCGGAGCAATGCGAGCATACCGTGACCTGGGCTGCCAGCATGGCCGAGGAGTACGGCGCGAAGCTGGCGCTGGTGCACGCAACTCCGGCGGTGGAGACGTGGCCGGCCAAGGCCTTCGATACTGAGATGGCGCAATCGTTCATGGCTGCGGCGCGCGAAGAGATCACCAAATTGCAGGCCAAGCTGGGAACCAATGCGATGGTCTGCATCGCAGGCGGCGACCCGGCCACGGTGATTAAGCATGCCGCAGAGCAGCATGAGTCGGATGTGCTGGTGATCGGGCGCGGGTCGTCCGAAGGGTTCAACCGGCTGCGGACGAATGCGTATGGGATTATCCGGCAGTCGCCTTGCCCGGTGATTAGCGTCTAAGGAGTTGCGGTTCGGGTGTAAAAGGCTTTCAGTCGATGTGGGGCAGATTGGTAATCCAAGACCACTCGTTTTTGGAATCAGATAGTTTTTAAGTTAGTTTTCACACAGGCGAACCCTCCTTCGCCAAGGCTACGGCGGACAGGTCGCCTGCGCCACTCATGGACATCCAACGTGTCGAAGGGTGGGGTGGGCGATTCGCCTGCCCGCTCGCTTGCGAGCGCTATTTCTTAACCCTCCTCGCAGCGGCTCCCTCTAAAACGAGTGGCATCCTAATACCCTAGAAAAAGCTGTTGGACTGGGTTTG
>CAIRSA010000444.1 GCA_903881085.1 uncultured Acidobacteriia bacterium | reverse complement strand
CGGCAGCGCATTCGAGGTGGTGCAGGTTTTCCATCCAGCCTCCGTCGCCACCGACCCCACCAACTGACCGAGCTGGTTGATTCCGAAGAAATATCCCTTCTTGAGCTCCTCCTCCTGATTGATGATGGCCGAAAGGTTCCATGAGTATTCCTGGGGAGCGATCCAGGCTGTGATCGTGAAGGCCGCGCCCAGTGCGCCGATGGTTTCCGGCTTTTGTGAGATGGCGGTCTGGAATCCGTCAAAGACC
The DNA here is from genome assembly GCA_903881085.1 of uncultured Acidobacteriia bacterium. Lineage (GTDB taxonomy): Bacteria > Acidobacteriota > Terriglobia > Bryobacterales > Bryobacteraceae > CAIRSA01. The sequence goes on along the minus strand of CAIRSA010000444.1, from coordinate 1,860 downwards.
AGAGCCTTCCCGGAAACGCCCGGCACATACTGGAACGCGGTGGCCACCGCCCCCGTCGCGCCGGGTTCCGGGGTTTCAAACGTCCACTGGCAGACCGGTTGCTGCGCCTGCAAGGCCAGCGGACAAGCCACGCCCAACAACAGCAGGGCGGTGATGAATGTGTGTTTCATAGAGAGTTTCGGTTGTGTTTTGATTCTCGCTGTCTTTTCTTATTTTACTGGAGCGGCAATGAGCTTCTCTCTCGTGGCGGGAGCGTTCAGGGTCGGCTCGCCGGTGATGAACATGTGGCGAAGGCCGATATTGCCTGTTTATTTCATGGCACTCACGGCGTAGGCGCGGTCAGCACTTCAAAGGACTGTTCAAATCGGCTGGCCGGCGTTTTCGTTGGTGAGTCATTGAAGCTCCCGCCAGATCGCGGCTTGATCAAAACCTGCACCACCTGCTTCTTCAGTAACTCATCGTCGGGCAGATTCATAATCGCCACCGCCACGATCTTCGGACGTTTCGCCGGCAACCGGCCGTAGTCTCTGGCTGTCAGTTGCGGCGCGGCACCGAACATCACCAGCGCATCCGCCTCAGGATATTTCTCCAATAGTTGCAGGAATCCGGCCGAGGTCACGGCCGTTTGATGCAAGGGATCGCCGCCCGTGGTATTCACGTCGTAACGATCCGCCACGCGCGCCACTACCGTGACCCCCGGCGTCTGCCGCAAGGTCGCGTCAAATGACTGCTCGGCCGGACCGAACATCGTTGTCTCCGCGTCCCCTAACCGCAGCCGCCAGACCACCACATTCCCGGAACCATTCAATACGTTGACCGTTTGTTGCGCCATGACCCGCCCCAACTCCTCAAACGTAGGAATCCCCTTATCATTATCACTAGATACCCGCCCGAACCATCCAAACCGCCAGATGGCCAAGCCCGCAAGCACCACCACGGCCATAATTACCGCCACGACCGTCCGCTTGTAACTTGATGAAATCATAAAATGATTCTTGGAATATTTTTGTTTTGGATATCTTGCTCAATTCGAGAGCGACTCCTGGAGAAATTGACTCCGGGCATACCATGATTCATGGCGTCATGGGGGAGGCGGCGGGTTTGGGGGCTTCCATGCTGAAGTCCCCGACGGACTGAAATATTTGATCACATGCGCTTGGTAGGTGACTTGATCCCGCCAGTCGCGGATGACGGAAGCCCCGCCCACATGCCCGTCGGCATGGAGGTAGACGCAGAAACCATCATGCCAAGGCGCGACGGACCACAGACCGGTGTTTCCTGTATATCCGTATTCTAGAGCAATATCGCTTACCGTGTAGTAACCGGGCATGAATTTGGCCGCCCAACCATTGTCTGCGAAGGTAACCAAATCGCTGGGGTTTCGGATTTCTTGAAGTTTGCTCCACCCGCTATCATTTAGAAGTAAATTCGTGTTGCCAGAGCAGGAGATGTTCACATTGTATCCATAATACACAACATTCGCGTCCTTTTCACTAAAAGGATAAGCTCCTAAACCCGAAAGGCTCGGGTATTTATTCAGTCTTCTTCCATCTGCGGCTGGGCAGCTGAAGCTCGCAAGAACATTGTTATTCGCCACACCATTTTTTTTGAGCAGGTAAGGCTGCAACTGGTTCTGCCAATTAACATCAAACGGGGCGGGCCATGCTATGCCGTTCGCTGATATGCGAGGCATGGAGCCATCGTTATCATCAACGAACATCTGAAACGCCAACCCCATCTGGCGTTGATTCCCGACGCATTGTATCTTTCGCGCCTTGCTCTTGGCCTTGGCCAACGCCGGCAGCAGCAGCGCCGCCAGAATCGCGATGATGGCGATGACCACCAGCAGCTAAATGAGCG
>CAIRSA010000443.1 GCA_903881085.1 uncultured Acidobacteriia bacterium | reverse complement strand
CCTCGGAACGGCGATTTTCCAAATCGAGAAGGGAATCGGACATTGAACGTTAGCCTCCTATACCCGAGCGTACTACATACGCTCGGATATAGGCCACAAAAAAAAGAACTGACAACCATTTCACTTTTATGTCGCGCACCCCTCTTCCGGCAGCCTCGCCCGTTAAGCCGCCTGTCCTGTTACACTGTATCGTTGATCACAATCCCCCCCGCAATCCCTGTTTGGACACGCCGTCTGCTATGCGGAATTGCCGCCACAAGTGCAGTTTTATTGATTGTGCGGACCCTGCAAGGCTCCCAGCATAATCCGTTGAACCTTGAATGTGTCATGGCCATCTCGCTTCTATTGGTGCTGCTCTTCGGCCGTAGCCACGCCGCCGTTCTCACCCAGGAAGCACACCGCGTGTGGCCGGTCCTGCTTGTGGCCTTGGCCGCTGCGGCCGCCTACATCCCCGTGCTCTCCATGCCGCTGGTGACCGATGACTACATCCACATCCAGCAGATCAGCACTGGCCAGGCGCCAACGCCGCTCGAATGCCTGACTAACTCCTGCGGTGGTCCACGGTTTTTCCGGCCGCTGGGCTTTTCTGTTTATTGGGCGGAGTGGGAAATGTGGGGTACCGCTGCATTTCCCCGTCATGCATTGGACGTAGTTCTCCATGTTGCCCTCAGCGTACTGTTCCTGAGGTTGACACGCCTTCTCGCCATTCCGCCGCCGCTCGACTGGCTGGCCGGACTGCTTTTTGCCCTCAACGGAATCGGCCCCGAATCGGTGGCTTGGCCTGCCGCGAGGTTCGACACGCTTGCCATCCTGTTTTCTCTGATTGCAGCTTTGGCCGTAAGAGGTGGCGGCAGATGGAGCCTGCCTGTCTCGCTCGTGGCTACCGCGGCTGCCTGCTTGTCCAAGGAGTCGGCCTATGTGTTGCCCCTACTGCTCGGCCTGCTTTGCGGCAAGGCTCTCCTCACCCGCGCGGGCAAAGTTTTGACCGGCTGCAATTTCGCCATCGCGCTTGCCGTATTCGCCTGGCGCTGGGCCGTATTGAAGGGGATTGGAGGCTATCAGGAGCAGTCGGGCGTCCCTACCGTCTTCGAATTCGATCTACTCAAACTGGCCAAGACTTTCCTCTCGCGCATCTGGGGCGTGCTATGGTTCCCCATCAATTGGTCGAGGCCGCTTGAGCCATGGATGCTGTTAGGTCTTATAGCCGGAGTGGCTGGTTCGCTGATGTTGTGGCGCGCCAAGCCCGAGCGTGCCCGTCTCTGGCTATGTGCCATCGGAGTAGTTGTTGCCTGCCTGCCGGCGCATCACATGTTATTGATTGGACCTTCATTGGAACGTTCGCGTTATCTCACGTATGCGATGCCTGCATTTGTGTTGCTGCTGACTGTGGCCTGTGCCGGTCTGCCGCGAAGGAGTGGAGCGCTGACGATGGCTCTGCTGGTCCTTTTCCACCTTGCTGCCCTCGAACACAATCTGCACATCTGGAGCACGGTCGCCTCCGCCAGGTACAACTTTTGCCGTTCCACCGCCGAACGCGCCGTAAACTCCACGAGCCCCATCGAAACCGGCCCGTTGCCGCTCACTGTCGACGGCGTTTATTGGCGCAATGGCCTGGAAGACTGTATGGTGTTGGAGTTTGGCGTCCCCATGGGTAAAGTGCACGTCGACGTTGCAGGCCAATCGGCGCGCTAGCCCGCCGCCGGGCGAAGGCCGTTGAGTAACCGCACCGCCATCGCGACCGTCAAAATCGCTACCGCCGCCAAAAGACTATAGATCATCCAAATCGGCGCTGGGCACAGCGTGGAAAGAATCGAATTCCGTGCCGGCGCCTCTTTGAAATACCAGGCGCTCAACTCGACGAGGTGCGCGCGCCCCGTCTGAAATCCGCCATACTGAGGGACGAGTTTTGCCAGCCATCCTATCAAACCGATGTACGCCCATAATACAATTTGAACCGCTGCCAGCCTCCTCCCCCATCGCTCCCATCTCGACAATCCAAGGAAACAAATCGCCAGCAGCGGGCCAAGCAGAATCTGCGTGTACCAGGGCATGGGCGCAGTGATCGCTCCTTTAGTCGAAACGAAAAACGACAATGTGATCATCGTCAGCGCAGCGCAGTACAACAGCATCGCAGCAAGCACGATCAACTCTCGAGCAATCCTGCGGCGTCTCGCAGCATACATCGCAAGACTGATTCCGAACAGCGCCAGCGCCACGTTCAGTGTCGCCTCAGAAAAGGTGGTGAACGAATTATTCCCCTTCCACAGCACCTCATGCATGGTTCTCAAAATGGAGTCGCCCCACGGGATTACGGTGGCAGTTTTGGTCAGCGTTGCCATTCCGATCCCCCCTGTTTCCGGTGTTGCCGTCAGGTTCTGGTACAGCAGCAAATTCCGCACGTACCAAGGCCCTGCAAGAGTAAGTAAAATGCCTGCTTGTGCCGCCAACTGTAACGGCGCTCTTCTCCATTTCCAAACGAACACGAAAGGCACAAACGCAATCAATGACGATTTGAGCAACAGTCCCACCGCCATCAGCCCTGCAGATGTTGCCGTGTGTTTGAGCGACGGCATCTCCCAAGCATCGATCAATGCCGCCAAATAAATCAGCAGCCACGGGCCAAGCAGCGCATCGTTGGCCACATGGCAAACTGCCCCATATGTCATCTGGCACGAAAAGAGAATGAAGACGATTGCGCTGGTCATCGCCGCCGGCAGTTCCAGTCGCCGCCCCAGACGGAACATGCCGAACCATGTAAGCGTCACGCTTGTCAGCGCAAGAATCATCCGCAGCACCATCACTCGCAGTGGCAGCGGCGCACTGGAAAGCGCCCACTCAAACGGCGCCAGCAGAAGATAAGTCAGTGGAGCCTGCTTGGCCTCATAGTTTTGCCTGGGGGAAGGAACCCGCTGCGATTCACGCGCGATGCCGTCAAGGCCCTGCCTTAACTCCTTCCTCTTGCTCTCGCTGAACTCGAAGTAATTCGTGAATGTGGTGCTGGGCCGCTCCAAATCGTGCTGAATATTGCCGCTCACCGGCGCGAAGTCCAACGATCGCCACAACTCCACGCTCAATGCGGCATTGCCCACTTCGGGAAACCGCCCCTCATAAGCAACCGACTGCACGTAGCCGTAATGAAAGAGTTCGTCGAAGCCCTCCCAAATCGGCATCAGCCCACAGTAAAGCGCGGCGCTCACCAACCCGTAGGCCAGAACGACTCTGCTCCCAGCCGTGCTCAACGCAAGGCCCTTTTCGCTATTCATCTGGCAGTAAAGCTACATATTTCGCCGTAATCATGCTGTTTCATGTTCCTCCGCTCCTTACGCACTCAACTCTTAAATCATACGGGACCTTCCAACGGCCTGTCGCCCTTGTCTTAAGCTGTCGGCGGAACCGGCTGCTCGCAGATCGCGCTAGGGCCTCAGTCCTCTACTTCAACCCGGCCAACTCCAAATAAATGTCTTCCTGATCTTTACGGGCTTAGCGACGCGGTATTGGTGACATGGGTTTTTTCGACGCATCCCCACTCTGCGTCGCGCACGGATATAATGTGGCTGTGACCGAATACCTCTGACTGGACCCCCGATGCCCCTACCTCTTAGTTTCATTCTGCAAAGCACCAAGCTCATCACCCTCGGCGGGTGGGATGTCGCGATCATCGCGATCTACTTCTTCGCCGTACTAGCGGTTGGATTTTATTTGAAAGGGAAGAGCGATAGCGGCGAAGATTTTTTCCTTGCCGGCCGCGAAATGACGGCCTGGATCGCAGGCTTGAGTTTTCTTTCCGCCAACCTCGGCTCACTCGAACTTATGGGATGGGCCGCCGCGGCCTATCAATACGGTATTCTCGGCGCACACTGGTATTGGATCGGTGCTATTCCCGCCATGCTGTTTCTTGGCCTGGTGATGATGCCCTTCTATTACATCTCCAAGACGCACTCCGTTCCCGGCTACCTGAAGTTGCGCTTCGGCGAAAGCAGTCGCTTGCTGGCGGCTGTTTCCTTCGCTTTCATGACCGTGCTGATGAGCGGCATCAACATGTACTCCATGGCGCTGGTGTTGCGCGTGGTGTTGGGCTGGGACATCAACTTCAGCATCTGGGTTTCATCGGTGACGGTCGCCATTTACGTCGCGCTTGGCGGATTGCGTTCGGCCATTCTGAATGAAGTTTTGCAGTTCATGTTGATCTGGCTCGGCGCGTTGCTGATTCCCATCATGGGGTTGATTGAGGCGGGCGGCTGGGCTGGCATGCAGGCAAAAATCGTAACCAACCTTGGCTCGGATTCCTACACGCACTTATGGAGCACGCTGGGCACTTTCAATGACAACCCCATGGGGATCAACTGGGCGGGCATCGTGCTCGGACTCGGTTTCGTAATCTCATTTGGTTATTGGACCACTGATTTTCTTGTCGTGCAGCGCGTGCTTGCGGCCAAGGACCTGCGCGCCGCCAAGATGGCGCCCATCATCGCTTCGGCCTTCAAGTTACTGGTGCCGGTCATCGTGATCCTCCCTGGATTGCTTGCACTCGCCGTACTCCCCATGAAGCTCACGGGCGAAGAAGCGGCGCTGGCTTCGGGCGGTCACAGTTACAACGAAGTTCTCCCTCTGATGCTGGCCAGATACTGCGGGCCGGGTCTGCTTGGCCTGGGCATTACGGCGCTTATCGCAGGATTTATGTCAGGCATGGCAGGCAACGTCAGTGCCTTCGCCACGGTTTGGAGTTACGATATCTATCGCGCCGTGATCAAGAAAGATGGCTCCGATAGCCACTATGTGAATATGGGCCGCTGGTGTACGATCTTCGGCGTGTTGGTGAGCATCGGCACGGCGTACATGGTGATGGAGTTCAAGAGCATCATGGACTACGTGCAGGCGCTGTTCAGTTTCTTTATTGCGCCGTTGTTTGGCACCATTATTCTGGGCATGTTGTGGAAGCGCGCCACGCCGCAGGGCGGCTTCTGGGGCCTGCTTTCGGGCACTGTTTCCTCCATCGGCATGTGGGCGTGGGTAAAGGCCGATCCTTCGGCGCTGGCGATCGTCGCACTTTCGCCGCATGCGAAGGATATGGCGGAGAATATGTACCGCGCGCTGTGGTCGTGGATTGTCTGCGTGCTGGTCACGGTAATCGTCAGTTACATGACCAAGCCTATGTCAGACGCGCAACTGACAGGTCTGGTTTACGGCTGCACGGAGATCCCTTCGGAAGGCGACTTACCCTGGTACGAGCGGCCGGTCTTCTGGGCGGCTGTCATCGCCATCGCTTTGGTCATTTTGAATATCGTCTTGTGGTAAAGGAAAACATACATGGGCACGAAACAGGAATACTCAGTCTGGTTTTTTATCGGCGTCTTGTTGGCGATCTATGGTGTTTTGATTATCGGCGCGACACTGACTTCACCTGCTTCCAGTGACGTGAAGTTCAGCGAGTACCACATAGGCATCTGGTGGGGTGCATTATTATTCGTGCTGGGGCTTTTCTATTCCATCGCCTTCCGCCCGAAGAAAGGCAACTGATGTGGGGCAGATTGGTAATCCAATGCCACTCATATTTCGAAGGAGCAACTGCGAGGAGGGCTAAAAACATAGTGCTCGCAAGCGAGCGGGCAGGCGAATCCTCCTTCGCTAAAGCTTCGGCGGACAGGTCGCCCGCCTCACCCTTCGACACATTGGATGTCCATGGGTGGCGCAGGCGATTCGCCTGTGCGAATACTAACTCAAAGAACAGCCGAATCTAGAAAACGAGTGGTACTCGGTCCAGGCCCCACGCTCAAACGATCTTTATAAGTGAGGTAATGAATACTTAAATGGAACAAAAACAAACTTTCGGACTTGTAGTCGGTAGCCGCGGATTCTTCCCCGGACATCTCGCCCGCAGTGGCCGTGAACAGATGATCGCGGTACTCGAAGCCGCCGGATACGAAGTGATCTGCCCGAATCCCGAACAGACCACGCACGGTGCAGTGCAATCGCGCGAAGACGCCAAGCGTTGCGCGGCGATGTTCCGCGCCGCCGCGGATCGCATATCCGGCATCATACTCGCGCTGCCCAATTTCGGTGAAGAAAAAGCCATTGCCGAAGCCATCCGCATGGCCGGCCTGAATGTGCCCGTCCTGGTGCAGGCCTTCCCCGATACCGCCGGCAAGATGACCATCGCCGACCGCCGCGACAGTTTCTGCGGCAAAATGTCAGCCTGCAACAACCTGAACCAATACCGCATCCCTTGTTCGCTCACTACCCTGCACACCGAAGCCCCGGAGTCCCCCGAATTCACGCGTGACCTGGAGTGGTTCGCCGCCGTATGCCGCGTTGTGAAGGGTCTGCGCAGCCTGCGCATTGGCGCGATCGGCGCGCGGCCCACGGCGTTCAACACGGTCCGCTACAGCGAAAAGATATTGGAAGGCGCAGGGATCTCCATCGAGCCGATCGACCTCTCGGAAATCTTCGGGCGCATCGGACGCTTGAAGGACGAAGAGGCTCCAGTCCAAGCCAAAATCCAAGCCATACATGGGTACGTTTCCACCGCCGGCATTCCCGCCGAAGCCATCATGAAAATGGCGAAGCTTGGAGTCGTGATCGATGGCTGGATGGCCGAAAACGATCTCGACATCAGCGCCATCCAATGCTGGACCTCCATGGAAGAATACTTTGGCGTCGTCCCTTGCACGGTGATGAGCATGATGAGCGAAAACTCCCGCTCCAGCGCGTGCGAAGTGGACGTCGCCGGCGTCATCGGTATGCACGCGCTGCGCCTTGCTTCGCAAACCCCGAGCGCGTTGCTCGATTGGAACAACAACTACGGAGACGACCCCAACAAAGCCGTCTGCTTCCATTGCAGCAACCTGCCCAAGCATTTCTTCGCCGATGTGCGCATGGACTACCAGGAGATCATCGCCGGCACCGTCGGCAAGCTCAACACGTTCGGCACCTGCGTGGGCCGCGTGAAGGCCGGTCCCATGAGCTACGCACGATTTTCTACCAACGACCTGACGGGGAAAATTCGTGGCTACGTGGGCGAAGGCGCGTTCACAAGTGATCCGCTCAACACCTTCGGCGGCGCCGGAGTGGTTGAGATACCGCGCATGCAGGACCTTCTTCGCTTCATCTGCGAACAGGGCTTTGAGCATCACGTGGCGGCGAACTTCAGCCAGACAGCCGGTGCGGTGCATGAAGCGGCTGTGAAGTATCTGGGCTGGGAAGTGTACTGGCACAAATAGAAATGCTGGAAAAACTAAAAGAGGAAGTTCTTGAAGCGAACCTGGAGCTTGTGCGCCGCGGGCTGGTGTTGTACACGTTTGGCAACGCCAGCGGCCGCGACCGCGACTCCGGCATGGCCGTGATCAAGCCAAGCGGCGTGCCGTATGAATCGATGAAAGCCTCCGATCTGGTGGTAACCACACTCGACGGGAAAATCGTGGAGGGAACCCTTCGGCCATCCTCCGATCTGGCGACTCATCTCGCACTCTATCGCGCATTTCCTGAAGTAGGCGGCGTGGTGCATACACATTCGCGCGCCGCCACCGCATGGGCGCAGGCCGGCCGCGAGATTCCCTGTCTGGGAACTACGCACGCCGATTATTTCTATGGCAGCATTCCTCTCGCCGGTCCCCTGTCCGCCGAAGAGATTGCAGGCGAATATGAACTGAACACCGGCCTCGCCATTATTCGCAGGTTCGAGGGAATGGCCCCGCTTTCCATGCCCGCTGTTCTGGTGGCTGGCCACGCTCCGTTCACCTGGGGCAAGGATGCCGCTGAGGCGGCTTATCATGCCGTGGTACTTGAAGAGGTTGCGGAGCTTGCGTGGCGTTCGGCCGCACTTACTCCAAGCGTCCAAAGCATTTCGCAGGACTTACTGAATAAGCACTTCCGCAGAAAACACGGGCCAAGTGCTTACTACGGTCAGCAACCATCCTGATGCACCTTCCGAGCTGACACCCTTGCGCTCCACATAATTCCTTGATAATGTTTCCTGGTCACTGTTTGCATCCGAACCAAGGAGTTTGTATGAAGCGGCTATCCCTGTTGATTCTGGCCCTGAGCGCGGCGCAATTTGTTGCCTCCGCGCAGACCGGCGGTTCTATTACCGGCGATATCACTGACCAATCCGGCGCGTTTGTGCCAACCGCCTCCGTTGTTGCTACGAATACGGCGACGAATCTGGCCCGGTCGACGACGACGAATAGTTCGGGACTTTACAGTTTTCCAGACTTGATGCCAGGCATGTACACCGTCAAGGTGAAGGCTCCTGGCTTTGATAGCGTGGTTAAGACTAACATCGAGCTCCAGGTCCAGCAGACGGCGCGCATCGATTTCGTTTTAGTGCTAGGCCAGGCCACGCAGACTATCGAGGTGGCCGCCGGAGCTGCACAATTGAACACTGACAACGCAACGGTCGGCACCGTGATTGAGCAGGCGCGCATCACGGAGCTTCCCCTCAATGGGCGGAGCTTCTTCAGTCTGGTATCGTTAAGCCCGAACGTGACCACCGGCTTTGTTCCCGCCGCGCAGGCGGCAGGCCGGCTGGGAGGATCTCGCGGCTCGCTGACGATTGCCGTAACCGGCGGCCGCTCCACCTGGGAGAACTTCACGCTGGATGGAATCACAAACACCGACATCGATTTCAACACATACATCCTCCAGCCTTCCGTCGACGCGCTGCAGGAATTCAAGGTTCAATCCGGAATCTACCCTGCGGAGTTCGGCAGGGAATTGGGACAGGTAAATGCGGCGACTCGGCCCGGTACGAATGAATACCACGGGACGTTGTCCGAGTTTCTTCGCAACGACAAACTTGACGCGAAGGATTACGACTTCGCTTCCGCCAGCCGTAGCGCCAAGAACCCTCCGCCCAATAAGGCGCCATACCGCCAGAACCAATACGGCTTCACACTGGCCGGGCCGATACAAATTCCGAAACTGTTCGACGGCAAGAACCGGTTGTTCTTCATGTCGAACTTTGAAGGGTACAAGTCCCGCCGCACTACTAACGCCCTTGCCACCGTGTTGACGAATGAGATGCGCACGGGCGACTTTTCGGCAGTGCTGCCTTCGAACCCGCTCGCCGACCCTATCTCACGCGGAGGAACGTTCCCCAACATCACCCAGACGCTGTTTCCGAATAACCAGGTTCCGGCAAGCCGGCTGAGCGCTGGCTCCAAGTATCTGCTGAAGTGGATGCCATCGCCGAACATGCCCGCAGCGGCTGGTTTGCCTTTCAATAATTACCAATTCGGCCTATCGGTTCCTGTCGACAAGGACACAATCACCGAGCGCATCGACTTCAACGAAAGCTCAAAATCGCAGTGGTTTGGCCGTTATAGTTGGAACGATGAATCCACGTTTGCCGCCAACCCTTCCATGGGTCTCAATGACGGCAATGTCCTCTACACGCGAGCCAGCCAGTGGGTGGTTTCCAACGTCCGCACCATCTCGCCCACGAAAGTGAACGAAGCGCGATTTGGCTACAACTCTCTGTTCAACAACATCACCCAGCAGTTGGCTGGAGTTGAGAATGTGGACGAGGCACTGGGCATTCCAGTGAAAGTCACGGACACGAATTCGTGGGGAATCCCCAATATTCAGTTGGCCCAAAATCTGACAAGCTATGGTAATCCGACCAGCAGCCCGTTCCAGATCAACGACAAGTATTTCCAGTTTGTCGACAACTTCTCATGGGTGCTGGGTAAGCACTCGCTGCGGTTTGGCGGAGAGTTCCGTTACAACAAATTCCCGCAACTGGGCAACGAGTTTCCGCGCGGACAATTCTACTTCGATAACCGCTTCACGCAAGTCTATACGCCAACCAGCGCCACCAGTGCCCAGGCATCCGGAGGCTACGCCGGCGCGGACTTCATGCTGGGCCATACCTACAACGCGATTATCGCGGTTGCGCTGGCTTCCGCGGATTTCAGCAATCATGAGTGGGCCACGTATATTGACGACACCTGGAGATTGACTAAGCGCTTGACACTCAGCCTCGGCTTGCGCTGGGAGGTCGCTCAGCCATTGCTTGACAACTCCGGCAACGAGGTCAACGTGCAACTCAACCAGTCTCTTCCTTATCAGGCCAACGTGCCGGATATGAGTAAGCATCCGGTTTACGTCCGCACGGGCAGCGGAAGTTTCTACGATGGCATCAATTTCCGCTACCTGCCCTATTGGCAAACCAATGGTGGAATTGCCGGCTCGCCCGCGCTGCAGACCGTCCGTGACGGGCGCTTGGGGTCACGCCTGATCAACACCAATCACTACAATTTTGCGCCGCGGCTAGGCATCGCTTACAGCCCATCGGACAAATGGTCGATACGCACCGGCGTTGGTATCTTCTACTCGCAGGAAAGTAAGAACTCGATTTTCGATTTCAATAGAGGCCTGGGTGGACGAACTGGAAACGTTGCGCCTACTAACTACGGCGTTCCGGGCATCAACTACACGAATTTCATCAACACGGCTACGCTCCCCGTCAGTGTCCCCATCGGCCTCACCTGGGGTGGAAACACGCATCTGCCTACCGCCTACACCATGCAGTACATTTTGAATGTGCAGCGCACGATTGGCTCCTCGACCACCGCCGAAGTTGGTTACGCCGGATCCCAGAGCCGCCATCTTGCCTACCTTTCCGATCAGAACCAGGGAATCCTCAGCGCCAGTCTGCCAAACGTACAGCGTCTTCCGTATCCGGAATGGGGCGCTTCCGGAATTCAATGGTTGAATGGCGATGGAGTGGGCAGTTACAACTCGCTTTCGGCGAAACTGAGCACGCGTTTCGGAAAGAACTTGAATAGCCTGCTGGCTTACACGTGGGCCAGGTCCATTGATACCACCAGTAACATCCGCGGCACGGTTGGCGCGGACTTCTCGCCTCAGGATGCACGCTGCCCCAACACCTGTGAGAAGGGTCCCTCGGATTTCAATATCCCACAACGCTTCGTGGGTTCCATTTTGTACACGCTGCCAATTGGGAAAGGCCAGATGTTTCTCAACCATGGCGGTGTCGTGAATCAGGTGGTGGGCGGTTGGCAGATCAGCACCATCACTACGCTGCAAAGCGGCAGTCCGGTGACCACATCTTCGTGGGATTCCGGCGGTACGAACTTCGTTTCGAATGCTACTCGCTTGAGCTGTGTTTCCGGCGTGGATCCAGTTCTGCCCAATCACAATCAGAACGGATGGTTCAACCCGGCGGCATTTTCCAACCCCCTGGCTGCAACGTTCGGGAACTGCTCGCGCAACAATTTGCGCGGGCCGTGGATGGGCAGCCAGGACTTTTCGATCTTCAAGTTTTTCCCCATGGGCGAAAAGCGGAACTTGGAGTTTCGCACTGAAATGTTCAATGCGCCGAATCATGTGTTGTATAACTTCGGCGGCCAACTGAGCTGGAATAACGGTTCCAGCCAGTCGCCGAATTCGAACTTTGGAAGAACGACTTCGGCATCGAGCATGCGCCAGATACAATTTGCGCTAAAGTTCAACTTTTAAGCGCCATGATGGGCGGACCGGATGCAGCTACCGCATCCGTTCTGCTTCCGTCTTCATTACCTGCGCGTTGCGCCACGCCTGTTGTGACAACGCTCCAGGGATAGCGGCAGCCTGCTGGCTGAACTTCACCGCTTCCAGCACCTGCGCCTTTCGCATGTAGGTTTTGCCCAGTTGATAGTTGGCGACGCCAAGATAGAAAAGCGCAGGGGCCAACATAGTCGGGTTGCCCTGTAGCGCCGGTAACGCCGCGCGAAGGTCCTTATCGGCAGCATAGAAGTTGTTTTTCTCTGAATACATCAGGCCTGAGATCCAGTGTGCGCGCGACAGGGAAGCCGCCCGCTTGCGCTCCCACTCGCCGGCGGGTATTCCCTCTGGCTTGGGATGGTTTGAGAGTATACTGATCAACCGGCCTGAGAAGTTTATGGCCCGGTCGCCCTGCTTCGCGTTCATGGCATTGTCCGCCAGGACGAGCAGCAGGTCTTCGTTTTCCGGGAAGTTGGCCAGCGCCTTTTCCGCGACAACCGGAATCTTCGCTGCAGCGCCGGTCTTGGAAAGGGCGACGAAGTAAGTGGCATAGGCGCTATCCAGGTACTTGCTCTTTGGACTCTGCGATTCCAAGGTCGCAAACATATCGACCGCCGTCGCAGGCGGGGCACTCAGGGCGGTGGCATAGAGCGCATATTCGGTGTGCAGTTCGATGTCGCGCGCCCAGGCCACGCGTTTCGGCCAGTAATCCTTGTCTTCGGCGTCGGTTGGCACGGGCGCGGCTATGATCTCGCGCGCGAGCTTGGCTGACAGCACGGAAAGACGCTTCACCTCGGCTGCGTCTTTGTTCGATTCGGCCAGCTGCAGATTCTTGAAGGTGGCCTCCAGATCGTTGGGGTCCGATATCATCGGGCCGGCATAAAGTAACATGGCGAAACTCATAACAGATAAAAGCATGTGAAACTCCTCTGCTAACGCAACTGTATTATGTGCCCGATTTATGCCGCTGTCAATGCCGATTAAGCCGGGTCGTTATCCTTGGATAGAAGCTCAACGCCAGCGGCCCCGGCGAGGACTGCCTGTGTGGCGATGCCAACGAACAGGCCGTGCTCGACCACGCCAACTACGGCATCGAGTTGTTGCTGCAATGTGGCCGGCGATTCTATGGTTCCGAAGGCGCAGTCTAGGATGTAGTTCCCGTCGTCCGTAATGTAAGTCTGGCCTTGCTTAATGCGCAGCGTGGTGCGCGCCCCCAACTGTTGCAGGCGATGCGCGGTGGACTGCCACCCGAATCGAATGATCTCAATTGCCACCGGGAATTTGCCCAAGTGCTGCACCAGTTTGCGTTCGTCGGCGACAACGATCATACGCGCGCTGGCCACTGCGACTATCTTCTCACGTAACTGGTTCCCGCCGCCGCCTTTGATCAGGTTCAGCGTGTGGGCTTCGATTTCATCCGCGCCATCGATGGTCACGTCGATAGCGGGCTGCTCTTCCAGCGTTGCTAGCTGTATTCCAAGCGAGGTGGCGAGGGCGGCGGTCTTCTCCGAGGTCGGAATGCCGATGATTTTGAGACCGTCTTTGACGCGTGCGCCGATTGCCACCACAGCCAATTCCGCGGTTGTGCCGGAGCCGAGGCCGACGATCATGCCGTCCGTCAGTTGCGCTGCCGCAGCTTCGGCCGCGGTTTTTTTGTAGAGGTCGATCTGTTGCGAAGTGTCCACAGCTTCAATTATTGACTATTTCTGCCGGGACTACTTCAATACGCAGCCAACATTGTTGGCGAACACATATTCCGGGCCGTGTTCGCCCTGATCGACCGCCATGCCTTCCATGTAGCCATGAAAGAGCGTATTGGACGAGATCACGGAGTAGCTGAGCTTGTGTACGATGAAGCCGAACTGCGGAGTGTACTTGCCCTTCGCTCCGTCGTCGCGCCCGGCTTCGCATACGTTCGAAACGAACGTCAGTCCGCTGCAGCCATCCAGGCGCACCTGGCAGGATTTTTCGCCTTCGGCCAACTGGTTGCTGTCCTTTCCGCAGCGGCGGAAGACGTTTCCCGTAATGGATGTAGCGCGCATTTTCATTGCGCAAAGGCCCGCGCCGAAGTTTCTGTCGAAGCAGTTTCCCGTGACGTTCCAGGCGTCGCCATTGTTGAGAAAAAGCCCGTAGCCCTTGTTCCATTCCACCCGGTTGGCGGTGAACATGATGGTGGAGCCAACGCCCTCGCAGTTAAAGCCGTGGCTGCCGTTGCCCGATAGCTGGTTGTCGGTCACAAATCCGTCCCAGCCGGTAATTTGAATGCCGCTACCCTGGTTGTGCTGCATGATGCTGTGGCGGATGATGAACAGCCAGATTCGCAGCAGGCGCACGCCATCGCCGGAAAAACTTTCGATCTTGCAGTCGTCGATGACGATGGAGTCTTCCTGCGCGCTGTACTTTTCCGCGTTGTTCAGAAAGACGCCGTGGATGGGCTTCTTGAAATCGCGGCGACCCTGTAGGAAGAGTCCGCGCAGATGCACGCCGAAGGCGCCGGTGATGTTGAGCACGCAGTCGGCTTTATCGGAATCGACGATCAGCATCGCACCGCCGTCGCCGCGATAGGACCATTGCGGCTCGGCCAGGACCGAGGTGTGCGGGTGCACCTTGAGGTCGTGGCACAGGTAGCGGCCTGCGGGGAAGTAGGTGGTGCCGGATACCTTGCCGGCGGCGTCGAGGGCCTTCTGGATGGCCTCGGAATCCGCCGTCTTGCCGTCACCCTTCGCGCCAAAGTCGACCACATTGAAAACGGAAGCGTTTTTTGCGCCTGTCTGTGCCATCGCGGCGGTGGGCTGCATGGCGGCAAGGGCAGTGACGCCGAGGAATTCGCGTTTGTTCATATTCGGATCTCATTATCATGATGGCACAGGCGCAGCGAGTGCTCACCACAGCTTGATCTTTAGATTGCCCTGGCCCGGATCCTCAAACGGTCCTGCGGAGGGAGCAGAATCGCTGCGCTTCTTTCCGAAGTAATCGCGATCGATGGCCAGCGGCGAGCCATCGCCGTTCTCATAGCCGAGTCCCGAGACCTTGGCCTTGCCCAATGGTCCCGTGTTTACCCGTTTGGTCGCAGCAGTGCGGAATGCTGCTCCAAGAGTCATTCGGAGAAAGCCGTGGCCGTCTTCCTCTATCAGTTCGACCTTGGGATTCTCCGCGCGCAGGTCGAGAGCACTTTTCTCCTGGAAGTAAGGGCGAGCACCGGCGAAATAGACATTGCCCCCCGTTTGCAGCGGATAATCGCGATGGTTGTACACCCATGGGCCGTGCCCTCCTGCGCGAAGCGGATTGACGTCCTCCGCCCCGCCTGCGCCAACAAAAACGTTATTGTAGAAGCGATCGTCACCACCCACCACGCTGGCCAAGCCGCCAAGCGCCGTGGAGTGTGCCTTGTGATATGGGGTGGAGCGCCGAGGCTCCGGCTGGCTGATGATTCGTCCCGTCATCAAGTTATGCACATAGGCTCCGCCCTGGGAAACATCGCGCATGTTCAAGGCGGAAAGGAACAGGTTGTTGTCGACCAGAAACGGCCCGTGATTGACCTCAACAAACAGATCGTCGGTGCTGTTGTCGTAAACCACGTTGCCCGAAATTCGAGTGCCTTGTGCCATCCAATCCATCCAGATTCCGCGGCCGCTACGATGAATCCGGTTGTTGTGGATCAGCACGTCGATGGCTCCGTGGAGCTTGATGCCGGCGATCTCCGCGCCCGCGAACTGCCGCTTGGTCCAGATGTCGTAGATGTGGTTATCACCGATCCGGCTGAACACCGCGCCAAGACTGCCAACGATGCCTGCCTGCTCGCAGTTGAAGATTACGTTATTTCGTACGATGTGGGAGCCGATCTTTTCCCGCGACCAGCCGGCCTCCAGAGCACGCAGGATGGTCTCATTGTAGTGAATCGCTCCATCCTTGCGAGGGTCATTAGTCCACACGTTATGGCCGGTCTTGCGATCTTTGCCCAGACTGATGCCGACGCATTTCGAATCGCTGACCACGTTGTTCTCGATGATCCAGCCTTTGCTCCAATGGGTGCCGATGAGCCCGATCTGTTCCGCCGTGGGCGCTGCCCATTGCGTGGCCGCCTGACTCATGTGGAAGCCGCGCACGGTGATGTAGTCGCGCCCCGGTTTGTCAGGGTAGAAGCAGCTATCGCGCACATTGATCTCCACCAACTCTTCATTGGGATTCTTGCCGTGAAAATTGGCGTAGATGTGGGTGAACTGGGCGTCGCTCTCGGTGAACCAGGTCCAGGTTGAGTCCTCGCGATCGAGCGTGGCGGGGTGTGGCTTCGGGTTCAGGACATTTTCCAGTAGATGCGTTTCGAAAAGCGACTTGCCGTTGAGGTAGACCTCTCCGGTATGGTGCGGCCTGCCCTTGGCGTCGAACCAATCGCCATTGATCAGATCCTTGTAGGGGTTGTAAGTGCCGAAAAACGAATTGGGGATGGCTGCCTTCCAAACGCCCGGCAGGAAGGGCTTCCAGTTCCGAATCACTTCGGAGCCTTTGATCACCACGTTTTCGCCGCTGGCTGCCTGATAGACGATGCGCCGCGAATCGGACTCGCCGCCGCGGGGAGGAGTCACCCGTTCGCGGTAGGTGCCTTCATGCACGGTGATCGCGTCGCCCGGTTGGGCCAGCCTGGCGGCAGCGGAGATGGTCTTGAATGGCTTTGCAGCGGAGCCGTCGTTGGTGTCGATGCCCCTGACGGAAACATGGAGTTCTTTGGCTGGGGCAACACAAGTCATCATGGCCCATAAAAGGATTGTGCGTTGATGCATATTCAGATCTCAAACTCATCATTGCACAAAGCCATGTGTTTCTCGACTTACCAAATCAGTTTGGCTCCGAATTGAAGCTGGCGTGCTGCCTTTGTGGAACTTACCGCGCCGAAGGTGGTGGCGCTACGGCTGCCGCTGGGCGCATTGAAGTTTGTGTGATTGAGAATGTTGAAGGCTTCACTTCGTATCTGCAGACGCATGCGTTCATACCGCAGACGGATTTCTTTCTGTAGGCTCAAATTAGATCCAAAGTACGGGAAGCCTTTTGCGATATTACGCCCCGCGCTTCCAAATGGCTGGCTCGGATCCTTCGGAATTACAACATTCGCCACGATGAACGATTGCTGCGCCGTGCGTTGGTCCGCGGGTAGCATCACAGGTCCAAGAACATTGGGCCGCAGTGTGGCATCGGAGGAAAGTTGGAATTGCGGCGGCACAGTCCAGGTCAGGTTCACGGGTTGCGAGCCCCACATGTTATTGATGATTCCAAGCCGCCATCCGCCTAGGGCCGTGTCGATGCTCCCCGGCATAGCGGAGCCCCAGCGGCGGCCGCGTCCGAAGGGTAATTCCCAGACGATGGTGGCAACGTCATTCCAGGGCTGATTGTACAACGACAGCGCCTTGTTCCCGGCGAAGTTATGGGAATTCTGCGGATAAATCGTGTCGCCATTGCCGGTTTCCAAGGCATCGGTCGCATTGTCAATGGCCTTGGACCAGGTGAAGGAGTTCAGCAGGTACAGTCCGCCTCGCGAGCGGCGTTCCAGGCGCACCTGCAGCGCATTGTAAGTGGAGAAGCCGTCCGGTCCGGCGGCCGTGATGGACGAAAACTGCCGGTCAGGCCGGCGCAGGTCCACTGTCAGATTCTTGCCTGGTAAATTCGGTGCCGCCTGATTGAAGTCGTAGTAGATCACCTGCTTCACCGAATGGTTGCCAACATACGCGACATCGAGCAGTGTCTGCCGCGCGATTTCTTTCTGGATGCTGAAGAACCACGACTGTACATAACCGGTATGCGTATCCTGCGGGATCCATTTCACGTCGTCCACCGTTTGGTCGAAGTTCTGCGGCGAGGTGATGCCCGTTGGAATCCCAGCCGTGCTGCGCAGGTATCCGGCTTGTCCGGGCTGTTGTTCGATACTTACCTGCACGCTTTGCGGGCCGTTGAATGCGAGCAGATTGGCGTCGCCACCCCGCGTGAAGTGCGTATAGGAAATGCCGTACCCGGCGCGGATCGCGGTCTTGAATGCAGGCGTGTAGGCCAGCCCGATGCGCGGCGCCCAGTTCTTATAATCAGGGTGCACCAAGGAGCGGTTATACAGGGACCCGGCGCCTGCCAGGTCGATTCGATTGGTTGCCGGATTGTAGTTACTCAACTTGTTTCCCGCTTCGTAAGTGGGTGTGGCGAATTCGTAGCGCACGCCTAAGTTCAGCGTCAAGCGGGAATTGACCTTCCAATCGTCCTGCAGGTAGGCGAAGTACATGCGGGTGCGTAACTCCGCCACTACCAGATTCGTAACGGCAATCTGGCTGGGAGCGCCCATCAGAAAATCGGCCAGATCGTATACTGCGGTAGCCGTCGCGGTTGCGGGGCGGCTGAAGGTACCGGCGTAAGTGATGAGTCCGTACAGCGGATTGACGTCTTCAACTTGTTCGTTGATCGCTTGAAACTCCGCTCCTGCTTTGAGCGAGTGGCGGCCGGCTATGCCGGAATACACGAGCCGGGGATCCACCACAGTCGGATACTGCCACTGTGGATTCGTGCTCTGGCGTCCCAATTGGCTGAAGCCTCCGATGGAGATGCTGTTCAGTCCGCCACGGACGCGTTCGTCGGTGGTGAAGCCCGGAATCCCGTAAACATCCTCCAGGCTGGGGCCACCTGCTGTCAACGGGCTTTTTCCGCCGCGCTGGCGCGTGATGCCGAGCCGCGCTTCGAAGATGCTTGTCGGGCTGGCGATAAATACTGTTCCCACCGCCAGGCTCTGCGCCAGGATGTGGACATACCCGTTGCCATTGCCGCCCGATGGTCCTGGAATGATACCAGGCTGCGTGCGGTGCTCCTTCAACTGGCTTAGACGGACAAAGCTGTTCCATCGCGAATTCCAGTATTGGTCGATCTTCGCATCGCCTTTGTCCGACAAGCGATTCTCCGGCACCAGCCGGCCGTAGTTGTTCGATGAAGTGGTAATTCCGCGGTCGGGAAGTGGCAGGTCATTCAGCACCTTCATGGCAAACGGCACAAGCTCACTTGCCGGAATCTTGCCGCCCGAATAACTGGCGCCGGTAAACGGATTCAGCACCGTCGAGCCTACATTGCCAGTGCGCTGAATCAGCGTTGGAATGCTGGCAAGCTGATAAGTGGCCTGCACCAGGCGGAAGCCCTCGTAGTCGGCGAAGTAAAACGTCTTGTTCTTGCGGATCGGGCCGCCTGCCGTGAATCCAAACTGATTGCGGTTTATTGTCGGTTTCACGTTGTCCGTCGGTTTGAAGAAACCTACCGCGTTCAGTGCAGTGTTGCGGTAAAACTCCCAGGCCGAACCGTGAAATGCGTTTGTGCCGCTTTTGAGCGCGACGTTTATCGTGGCCCCGCCGCTGCGTCCGAACTCGGCGCTCATATTGTTGGTCTGCACTTTGAATTCGACGATCGCGTCCGGCGCCGGCTGCGCGATCTGATTGGAGAATCCCTGGTTGCTGGTCGAATACGAGTTATTGTCCACGCCATCGAGCATGAAGTTGTTTACAGACGAGCGCATGCCGTTCACATTGAACGAGCCTTCGCGCGGAGAAGACGAGTCCGCCATGTCTGACTTGCGCATGCCTGCTGTGAGCCAGGCGAGATCGGAGTAATTGCGGCCGTCGAGCGGAAGATCCACCACCTGACTGCCCGCCACCACCTGTCCCCGGTCGCTGGTGTCGGCTTCTACTACCGAGGTTGATGAGGCAGTCACATCAACCGCCGATTGCACTGTGCTGACCGCCAGCGCGAAATCAACGCGTTTTCGCGCGCCCACCTCCACCTCTACACCATCGGCTGTCGCGGTTTGAAAAGCCGGCGCGGTTGCCTCCAACTGATAGCGGCCAATGCGCACCATGGGGAACTGGAAGTCTCCTGAGGATGAGCTGGTTGTCTGCTCGGCAACTCCCGTGGCGAGGTTGCGTAGCTGAATGCGAACACCAGGGATGGCAGCGCGATGGGCATCGCGCACAGAACCGACAATGCTGCCGGAATCGAATTGCGCAACAAGAGGCAGGGGCATTACGCAAGGTAAGAGCGCAGCGCAGATCAGCAGATAGGAGTGGCGGGGCATTGTCTTTATCCTATTCTTACTGGGCCGCTAATGGGGAGGGTCTGCTTGAAGGTTTTTGATGCTTCCTGTAATGAATTGTAAAAGAAGAGTAAAAGATCCGCAAATAGCTAGGAAACGGCGTTATGAGGGCGGAGGCGCGGATCGTCCGCCGCGTCGCGAAGGGGCCCCTCCACCTCCTCCGCCTCGTTAGGCTGTGCAGTCTCAGCGCTGTTCGATGTGCTACAAACGAAGTTGGGCACCCGCGCTCCTCAAAAATCTTCGGAGAGCATAGCGCTGTGAGAAGACGTCAGTTCATGGCGTCGCTGGCGGCTGCGTCCGCAGCACGTCTTTACGCCCAATCCGCCGCTCGCCCCAGCCTCTTTCTCGATTCGGCGCGGGTTGCCGGCCTGAAGGTGGACATCACAACCACCCATGCGGCGATGTGGAAAGGCGTGCGACAACAGGCCGACAGTCTTGCCGGGCAGAATCCGCCTTCCTATGTGAACGACTCCGCATCCAACGACGAACAGCTGTGGCAACGCGACGTTGGCAATGCCATGCCCTTTCTCGCCATGGCGCATCTGCTTACCGCGGACGCCAAATATCTGAATGCTGCCTCGCGATGGGCGGTGGCATCCTGCAACTATCCGACGTGGGGCAAGGGTACGGAAAACGGCGCGGGACTGGCCACCGGCCATCAGTTGCTCGGGCTGTCTTTGATTTACGACTGGCTCTATTCGAGCCTGACATCCGACGTGAGGGACCAGATTCGCCGCACTCTCATTGCACGCGGCAGTACCATGAATGCCGCCGCGCTGAACACCGCCTACTGGCGAACCACCTACCTGCAGAATCACCTCTGGGTCAACATGTCAGGCCTGGCAACCGCCGGTCTGGCACTGCGCGGAGATTTCGACGCCAGCGCATGGCTCAACCTGGCGCGGCAGAAATTTCAAAGCACGGAAGCCGCGCTGGGGCCGGACGGCGCAAGTCACGAGGGCTCCGGTTACTGGAGCTATGGCGTTGAATATTTGTTGAAATACTGGCATCTGGCGGGCGATGCATTTGGCGAAGCCACGACAAGTCCGTGGTGGCCGCAAACCGCCGCTTACCGGCTTTACATGTCTCTGCCGCGCGCAGCGTGGACCTCTGCCAGCACCAATGTGGACATCGCCGACTGCCCGCGCAGCGAATGGTATGGCCCCGATTATCTTCTACGCCGCCTGGCCGCCTTGCATCGCGATCCCTACGCTCAATGGCTAGGCGGTGCATTGGACCGCGCCGGGGTCACGGCCAACACCGCGCGCTGGCTGAACCTCATTTGGTTCGATCCGTCCGTCGCAGAGCAGCCGCCGGACCAATTGCCCACGATGCACCACTTTGAGGATCTGGGCCTGGTCTCCGCGCGTTCGGGATGGGGCGGCGATGAAGCGCTGCTGGTCTTCAAGTGCGGGCCACCACTCGGACACGCGGCCATCAACAAGTTCAATTACGATGCGGGCTGCGGCCACGTCCATCCCGATGCGAACCACTTCGTGCTCTTCGCCAACGGAGAATGGGTACTGCGCGACGATGGGTATGCCTGGAAGGAGACCGATCAACACAACACGCTAGTGATTGACGGCAAGGGGCAGTTGGGCGAAGGCCCGCAGTGGTTCGATGCTCTTTCCGCAATCCGCCCCAAAGCGAATCCGCAGATTCTCTCCGCTGCCTCCACCGCAGCAGTCGATGAGATCATTGGTGACGCCACGGCAATCTATCCGCCTGCCGCCGGCTTGAAGCGCTTTGTGCGCCGGCTGCTTTGGATCAAACCGAATTTCCTGATTGTGATCGACAATGTGGAAACGGATAGCCCGAGGCAGTTGGAACTGCGTTTTCACACTGAATTTCCATGCGTGCCTGGCGAGAATGGAACGCTTGTGGCGCAGGGGAAGAAGACCAATCTGCGTATCTATCTTCTGACGCCCGATCAGGCCACCATGAGTTACGCCGAAACGGCGGGCAAGGACCGCGACGGCAAACCAACTTCAAATCATACGGTGCGGATTCAAGCCACGCGTTCCACTTGGCAGAACGCCATGCTTTTTACTTGGTAATCCTCACTGTTTGCGCAATGTGTAAATGTAGTTGTTGAGTCCGAATGTGGCGGTCCGGTCGTCGATGAAATGATAGTCCAGTTCATTGCCGCAACCTGTTTCCAGCGTCTTCCACTTCGAGCCGGTGAAGCCAACCAGGGCAGCGGCCTTCGCCGGATCCTTCGACTTGTCGCGCGACTGCATCTCGCTGAACATCCCCTGAAATAGCATGTCCGCCGCATACACTTTCACTTGATAGTGCGGATCCCTGCAAGCGGTCTGGCGCGGTCCTTTGATTCCAGCGGCGTTAATGACGACCACTTGGCCTACCAAGGTCCTGGTCTCAGCGGGGTCGGGCTTTTTCGCCTCGCTCCACCAGGGTGCAACGACGGCTGAGGTAATCTTCCATGAGCCGGTATAGAAGGGGCCGGAGGCCATCGCCGCCAGCATCAGAATTGGGAGCATCCATCTCATTGTTCGTTCCTATCGTATCTGCGTAGTCTTCAGCGACTCTGGATCTATTTCCAAGACATGGTTGAAGTCTGGCGTTGTGACGCGCAGCCGAGTGCCGAATGAGAATCGCCGGTTCGCATTCTCTCCGTTCCAAATGTCGTTGTTCGCGCGATCGATGCGGTGTACGGTTGGGCTGATCAACGGATTATTGCTGTTGTCCTCGCCTGGAAGATGCTTCAGCGATGGATTAGCCCTGCGTAATTCCTCCGCACCGATGAGGTCCTTCGTACTCAGGTTCAATCCCTTGATTTCGTTCACGAAAATCCATAAATATTGGCCATCGTTGCCTAGAATTTTGGCTCCAAACTGAAGATCGACTGCGCGAAACCCGCCGCTGAGCGCGATAGACCGGTCTGCCGAGTTGCCATCAAGTGGATGAAGCACCAGACTGACGTTGTATCGCTCGCTCTCTGGATTATGACGCAGCGAAACAAGGTACGGCTGCATGGTTGCAACCAGAGTTGCCGAATACAGGCCGGCCTGCACTGGCAGCCCCAGCGGAGAACCAGGCGGCACTTTGACACGGAATGCGTACAGCAGAATCAGGCACACCAACAACAGAGCGCCCGAGGCCAGCAAAATCATCCTCGCCCCCTTTTGTGCCCAACCGATTGGCTTGCGGGCGGGGACTGGCCCAGTTCCTTCGCGCCAGTGCCGCCAGTAATAGTTGAGCTCATGCAGACGCGCAATCAGGTCGTACATCTCAGCGTCTACCGCGGGTTCGAGTTCCCGAACTGCGATCAGGCCGATGGA
Source organism: uncultured Acidobacteriia bacterium (assembly GCA_903881085.1). Taxonomy (GTDB): domain Bacteria; phylum Acidobacteriota; class Terriglobia; order Bryobacterales; family Bryobacteraceae; genus CAIRSA01. The sequence continues at coordinate 94,488 of CAIRSA010000443.1, read as the reverse complement.
AACTCGCTGACACTGTTCCCTCGTTGGGTCGCTACAGTTCGCCGTCCATTGCCGCATGGCCAGAAGTTGTTGCAGCAACTGATGCCATACCGGATAGGCCGGTTCGCGGGTAGCTAACGCATCCACCCCGGCTAGGGTGTGGAAAAGCATGCGCAGGAATTCCTCACGGTCTTGGATTGTCTGTGGGGTTGGCTCTGGAGCAGGAGGCACCGTCTTTGAAGCTTTTATCAGAGTGGAGAGCGCGATCGTCTTTGCCACCGCTGGGGACAGAGATGCCGTGCCTTCGATGATGGTCTGGGCCAGCGCTCTGGCGCAGGCAAACGGCGCGGACTCCGCCGGAATGTCGTGCTTGTGTAGGATCGCCTCGAGTTGAGGCCACATCAGGATGACCGACGCTTCGTAGGTTTGTCGTGGCTGATGTTCTTGCGGGATGACATTCATGGGCGGCGTGTTCAGGTCCTCGCCGCCGGCCAGTTTCTCGATCTGTTCCCACACTGCCGTGCCGGTTTCATTCACAGCGTCCACAAACACCTGGGCACCGGGCTGCAGGCCTGAGATGTTGACCCCACAATTCTTCAAGATGGCAGTGCCGGTAAGATACCCCGACGCGGCAATCGCGGTCTGCAGGTGCACTCCTCGCTCTTCCTGAACGGACCACATGACGGCGCTGCAGATATCGGACCCAGCGTGGGAAATCCGTTCGACGAGCGAGGGGTTGGGACCAGTGTGCATATCTGCTATTAAGGAATGCGTGATCAGGATGAAAATTTCGTCAGGAAATCAGAAAAAACTTCCGCTCAAGATCTCATCGCCTCAGGTTTTGCTTCGGCGATCAAGCATGTCGCGATAGGCCATTCTGAGTGCGTCCACCTGTTCTGCGCTTGGCGCAGGCGATGGAGCCGTCTTGCTCAACTTCCGGCACAGCTGAACGCTACAGCGCAGGCTCTCAATGAATTCGATGCACGGCGGACAGTCCTGAATATGCTGTTCCAATTCAGCACAACTGGATGGGGTTAATTGGTCATCCAGATACTCTGAGAGCATGGCGAAGACCTGGCTGCATTCCTGCTCATCCATTTGCAGTTACTCCTCTCGATGTCATCAGGTAACTGTCCATGTATTTGCGCAGCGCGAGTCTGCCCCGGTGCAGCCTGGTTTTGACGACATCGATTCTGACATCGAGGATTTCGGCCGTCTCTTCGGTGCTCATCTCTTCTACATCGCGCAGCAGAACCACGCTCCGATACAACTCCGGCAGCTTCCGAATGGCTTCGGTTAAGGTGGCGTTGAGTTCCGCGTCGAGGGCCAGATCCTCTGGCAACATCGACCAATCGGCGATCTCAATCCTGGACATTCCTCCGTCGCCTGACATTTTGGGCCTGAGCTCATCCAGCGAGAGCTCCACCGAGGGCGCGAAAATGCTCTTGCGGCGTTTCATCAGGCAGGCATTCTTGGCGATGCGAAACACCCATGGCTTCAACCGCTCGGGCTCTCGAAGCTGATCGAGACTTTGAAACACCTTCAACAGCGTTTCCTGCGCTACCTCTTCGGCGTCCTCGCGATGGCCGCACATCAGATAGCTGTATTGGAAAAGCCTGCTTCTGTAGGCATCTACGAAGTCATCGAAGGCCTGCTCGCTGCCGCCAAGCAGATTCCGCGCCAGCTCCGCATCGGTTTCTTTAACGCTTTGCACATCTAAATCATAAGTGATTCGAAGGGATTACAACGAGCCGAAACGCTCGAAGGCGCTCTTGACCGAAACGCCCCGCCGAAGCTCCGCACGCATCGCCGTCTCGCGTTTATAGACGTCTTCGGACGCAGTCAGCACGTCCATGGCGATCGCCTGTGGGACGATCACCACGCCGTCGGCATCGCCAAATACAAAATCGTTGGGCTGGATGACAGTGGCGCCGATCTGAATCGAGACCTGGTACTCCTGGATATCCCAGCGGCCAACGGAACTCGCGGAACAGGCAAATCGCGCAAATACCGGATACTGCAACTCGTCGATGAAACCCAGATCGCGAACGCCTCCGTCGATGACCGCTCCGGTGCAGCCTCGTTCGCGCGCGGCGGTAGACATCATCTCTCCCCAGTGAGCGCAATTCACGCTGCCACCGCACGCCCATACCGAAACCGTGCCGGGCGTGATCGCCTCAAGCATGGCGAGGCGGGTTTGCGTGTCATTGTGTGAACTATCGTCACACGGATAGCCTTGCCCAGTAAAAGCCAAACCAGCAAGCCGCCCTGCCTGGGTGAAGGGCTTGATGGCAGCGGGTAACACTTGATTGCGATACCCGCCCTTGTCCAGCATGTCAGCCACTGCGCCGGTGTATAACTGCAAATAGCGGCGGCAGAGCTCGTCGAGGTGATCGGGCTTAAGGTTCATACCCACAACGCTACCAGACCTGACGCCCGTTTGCTTCCCGGAAAATGGAAATTCAATTGATCCCGAAGAACCGCTTACTAACGTGCGGTGCTCGGTGAGCAGCAGGCAACCGCTAACCGAGCTGCACACGTTAGTAAGCGGTTTTGGCTCACGCTATTTGCCTGAAGATAGAAAAGTGGGAACGCCGCTGATTTATGCGCCCGCCTCGCCGTTCTGCACGGGATAGCCCATTTGAATCCAGTCCTTGGAGAAGTTTGTTTCAATCATCAGCGCCTTAACGCGTTGGTAGCCAAGGGCTTTTAATGCCGTGAACGCTGCCTTCATGTTGGGGCAGTTTACCCACGGGCAGCAACCGCAATAGATCACGATCTCCTGCGTCTTGGGATAAGCGCTGACCACCTTCTTCAGGTTTTCAAGCCCTTCTGGCTTGTTGCCCGGGCCTGCGAAAATCGAATCAGGAATGTGTTTGCTGCGGTAAAGAACGCCGAAGCCAACATGGAGAATTATAGGCCGTCCAGTAGTCTTTCCCGTTAAGCGTTGGGCGAGCGCTTTCGGCTCCATCAGATCCGCATCGCTCCAGCCTGCTGGCGCCGCTGCCAGGAATGAACTGAACCCGATGAGTGCGGCCGGTGTTCCCAGAACAGCCCGCCGGGTCAAAACCTTTGAATCAAAATGAGCCATAATTCATTCTCCTACTAAACTGCCACCATCGAACTGGCGTTGACTGTTACTTCGATGGCCGGTGCTCCCAACAGCGTGTTGTGAATCAAGCAGGCCTTTGCCGCCCGCAACACGCCCTCCCGATGGCGTTCATCGAGACCAGGCGCAAACACCTCAATCTGAAACGACGCCAGTCGCGCCGGTTGAAGCGCCTTCTCAGCGCTCACTCTCACCTTCAATGCTTCACTAGGCAGCTTTCTCGAATTCAAGTATTGGGCAGCATAATAGGCAGCGCAGGTGGCAAGCGACGCCAGTAGAAATTCCGGCGGCGTCATTCCCTCATCAAAACCGCCGCTGTCGGCCGGCTGGTCGCAAATCACCTTATGACCTCTTGCCTCGACTTCAAATTGCGTAGCTCCAAGATAGCTGGCAAATACTTCCATTACTTTTACCTCTCTTCTTTCCAGATGCAGCCGCGCGAAAATGGTGACGGAATGATTTGTATGCGGTTGGCAGCCTGCGTGCTGCTTGGAATGCCTAGCTGCTAGCAACCCGCAGTGTTTCCATGAGGTGTGCACGAAATGAAAATAGACTTGACTCGCCGACAGTTCGCCCTTTCCGCTGCCAGCTGTGCCTCGCTGCACGCGGAGGACTTGCTCATCGTGAAAGCCCGCCGCAAGCCAACGGATGCATGGAAAGAGTATCCCACGCGCACACTTGACCGCCTCGCTGGCTTCAAGCCAGTAACGGCCGCACCCAAAACCGGTATCTATGGGGGCAGGCTCGATAAGAAACAGCGCGCCACGGGATTCTTTCATCCGGCGGAGATCGAAGGCCGCTGGTACCTGATCGATCCGTCAGGCAATCTCTGCATCCATGCGGGAATCTGCTCACTCACAGCGGGAAAATCCGCCGCCAACGTGAGGAATCGCGAGGCCAAGTTCGGGACAGCGGAAAACTGGGCCGCCAAAACCAGCGAGCTTTTGCGCGCCAACGGCTTCACCGGATGCGGTGGCTGGTCCGATGTGGAGGTGCTGCGCACAGCCCCGCGGCGCCTGGTCTACTGCACCACTAATAACTTCATGGGTGACTTCGGACGCGCCAAAAAACTCACCCATCAGCAATCCGGCCATCTGGGTTATGCCAATGACTGCATCCCGGTGTTTCACCCGGAGTTTGAAGCGTCGTGCGATGCGACCGCGAAAAAACTCGCCGTCACAAAGGACGACCCGTTTTTGCTGGGCCACTTTTCCGATAACGAACTGCCGGCGCCGGCCGATCTTCTCGATAAAGCACTGCGGCTGGATGCCGCTGATCCCGGCCGCCAGGCGGCGCAAAAATGGCTCGACGCGCGCAATGTAACGTCTATTGGCGATGCCGATCGCGACGCATTTCGCGGGTTTGTCTTTGACCGGTATTTCAAACTCACCACCGCTGCTATTCGCAAGTACGACCCCAATCACCTCTGCCTGGGCCCGCGCATGCATGGACCGTTTCTGAAATCCGCGGCCATCTTTCAGGCCGCGGGCAAATACGTCGACGTGCTATCGGTCAACGTGTACAACTACTGGTCGCCGCCCGTCGACCTGATGGCCATGTGGACGGCGCAGTCAGGCAAGCCCTTTATTGTGACCGAATGGTATACAAAGGGCGAGGACTCCGGATATCCCAACACCAGCGGGGCCGGTTGGAATGTGCCCACTCAGAAAGATCGAGGCTGGTTTTACCAGAACTTCACCATCGGTCTGATTGAATCGAAAAACTGCGTCGGCTGGCACTGGTTCAAGTACCTGGACAACGATCCGCAGGACATGACAACCGATCCCTCCAATCGTGACTCCAACAAGGGCCTGGTGAATCTTAAATACGAACCGTATGCCGATCTTGCGGCCGCCATGAAATCGCTGAACGCGAATATCCATGGGCTCGCCGCTTACTTTGACCGCTAACCTAAATGAGGACGCTGATGAAATTGTTTTTGTGTATGGCCGCAATTGCCGGCACTGCTGCGCTATCGGCCGAAACCTTTGAGATCCCGGTCGAGAAGCTCCACGACAAGATTCGCGGTGGAATGCTGGGGCATATGCTGGGCGACCTGAATGGCCTGAAGCACGAGATGAAGTACATCGCCGAGCCGGGCAACGTAGAAAAGTACGTTCCCGAACTCTCCACGGGCGCCTGGACGGATGACGATACCGACGTCGAATGGGTCTACCTTCTTGAAATGCAGCGCACGCGCAAGATGCTTGTTCCCCAGACAAGCATTTCCGAGCTGTGGCAACGGCACATCAATCGTGCCATCTGGTGCTCGCACCTGTACTTGCGTCAACTTCTCGATATCGGTATCAATCCACCGCTGACTGGCTCAGTGCATATCAACCCCTGGGCGGATTTCAATCTCTCCGGCCAGTTCGTCAGCGAATCGTTCGGCCTCATTTCACCGGGCATGCCGCAAACCGCCGCGCGCATTGGCACTTACTATACGCACGTCGCAGTGGATGGCGAACCGATTCAATCCACACAATTGTTCGACGCGATGATCGCTACCGCATTCCTCACCAATGACATCGACAAGATCGTCGATGCCGGTCTCGCCGCCACCGACCCCGCCAGCAAGATGCACCAGATGGTGCTCGATGTCCGGCGATTCCATAAGCAGAATCCGCAGGACTGGCGCACCACGCGGCGGCTACTCAAGGAAAAGTACATGTACTACGGTGGCCAGGATATGCGCGACCGCAATGGCGTGCTGCTCAACGGCTCCTCCGCGGTGGCGGCCCTGCTGTATGGCCAGGGCGATTTCACTGAGACCCTGCGCCACGCCTTCAACTTCGGTTGGGACGCCGACAACAACGCCGCCGTCGCGGGTGCGATCATCGGAACTACCAAAGGCTGGAAGTGGATGATGGACCAGGGCTGGAATATCAAGGATCTGTTCCGCAATACCAGCCGCGACGAAATGCCCATGGATGAAACCATGACAACTTTTGGCGACAGGCTGGTTGCGCTTGCCGAGCAGAACATTGTGGAGCACGGCGGGACCAAGGCAACCCTGGGCGGTACGGCCGTTTATCGCATTCAAACTGAAAACGCCGCGAATATCGAGAAGCTCCCTGATCCGGCGAAGCAGTTAGCCGCACTGCGTGCGGGGCTCGCGGCGGAACTCGAAGCCACAATCACTCGCAGTGCTTCGAATAAGGAATTGGCCCGCGCCGCCTACCTCGCAATCTGCCTGGATCAAGCGCCCCCACTGAAGCAGAAATACCCCGAACGCTGGGCCAAGGCGATCGCCGCACTTGCCGGTTTTCCTGGCGTAATGCAAACTATCTTCTACAATCAGGCCACTGCGCAGGCGACAATCCGTGACAAGGCTCTAGCGGCGGGCCTGATGCAGCCTGCGAAGGCAGCCCAAACAAAGTGATCCCGAATTCCTCCGAATTGCGCGGGTATCAGTGACGGCAGAGACAGTAAACTCCGTCAGATAAAAACACCATAGGAGGAACTACAATGACAAACAACTTTGTGATGAAGGCGATCAAGCTTGCGGTACTTTCAACCGCCGCGCTCATTCCGGCAATGGCTTGCACTTACTCAGCCAGCTCGCCAGTAGTTGGCGCCGGTGGCGGAAACGTCGCCGTGCAGGTTTATACGCAACCCGGCTGCGCGTGGCAGCTAACTTCCGGCGCATCCTGGATGCAGCTCAATTCCGTTCGTTCCGGCAATGGAAGCGGGACCGTCTTTGTCTATCTTCCTCCCAATCAAGGAGCGGTGCGGCAAGCCTATCTGAATGTCGTGGTTACTTATTCGGGTGGTGGAACTATAGGAGGGCGTAGCGGCGTTCCAACTAGTGCCATTGTCTATAGAAGCCTGGTAACAGAGTATTGATCCGCTAAGGAGAACGGCCGTGAAGACCGTAATTCTATGGATCGCGATCATGCCCGTCCTGGCTGGTGAAATAGCGATCCCGGCAAAAGGGGCCGCGCAGGAGACAGTGTTCATCGTAAGCCGCGCCGCAACGGCTGAAGCGAGAGCGCTGCTTTCCGCGCGGCTGCTCAACATGAACGCGGCGATGCTGCATTGGTACGAAGGTGGGGGAGTGGTTCGAGTTCAGATCCCTCCCGCGTCCCTCGATACTTTGCGGTTGGACCGCGATGTCGTGCTGGTGCTGCCTGAAACCGGGTCAGAGCTGCCGGGAAGCAATCCCCTGGAAACTCCGGCCCATCCGCCGGCGCCGATAGCCTGCAATCTCCCGCCGATGCCCGGAAACATGCAGCCTGGTGCGCCTCCGATGATGCCAATGGGTGGCGGCGTGGGCATGTCCCCAATGGGCTCAATGCCAACCGGGGGCGGGGGACTGATGGCTGGAATGGGAATGGGGTTAGTGGACTCACTCGCCGGAGGAGTCGCCCAGCGTCTGCTGAACCGGCCGCCTTCATGCAAGATCTCCGTCTCCAAAAACGCGGTCAAATATGGTCCTGCGGGTGGCGAAGGTGTCATCGAAATCAATGCATCCGGATCCTGTGTGTGGCAGGCCCAGACGAGTGTCCCCTGGATCAAGATACTCTCCGGCTCAGGAGTAAGTGGAGCGGGAATTGTTTCCTACAGCGTTGACTCCGCCGATGGGAAGGATCGTTCGGGCGCCATTTGGATTTCTACCACACCCAATGGCAGCCCGATCAAAGGTAAGGCTTCGCAAGTTGTAACACAGGCCAAATAGCCGGCCTGTTACTTAAGAAACTCACGAAGCCCGATCCTTACACCTCGATCTTAAAGGGGCGTCGCTCAGCCTGCGCAGCGTTGGGCGATTAAGTAGGACTATCTTCGCCTCACTTGCTTGTGCATGGCTTTCCATTGAGAGCAAATGCAGTTGGTTTCTGATTGCTGCCGGAATACGTTGCGTTGAAGCCGATGCCGTTGAGCGTTGCGCCGCCGGCGAGCTTCGGGTTCCATGTCTCGTTCTTTACGGTGACGGTCTTGCCGCTTTGTGAAACCTTACCGTTCCACAGGTCATATACCCTTTGATTGCCCGCAAAGGACCACGTCAGCGACCAGCCATTGATCGCAGTTTGCGTGTTGTTCGTGATGCTAACCTCGGCCTGGAAACCATTGCCCCAATCGTTGGTCACCGAATAGGAGACTGTGCATGCCGAGGGGGGCGGCGCATTGGCCGTGATGGTCTTGGTTGTGAACGCGGTCGCGCCCTGGTTGTCCGTAACCGTAAGTTTCGCCGTAAACGTCCCGGCGGCGTATGTATGCGAGACCTTTGCACCGGTGCCCGTCGCGCCATCGCCGAACGCCCAGGCGTAGCTCGAGATTGTGCCATCGGGATCGGACGAGGCCGAGCCATCGAAGCTGACGGCCAGTGGTGCAGTGCCGCTGACGGGTGTCGCGGTTGCGGATGCAGCGGGAGGCTTGTTCGGGGCAGCACCGGCGGTGATGGTAATCGTTGTCGAGGCGCTGGCGCCCAGGTTGTCGGTCACCGTGAGTTTTGCGGTATACGTCCCTGCGGCGTAGGTGTGCGAGACCTTTGCACCGGTGCCCGTCGCGCCATCGCCGAACGCCCAGGCATAGCTCGAGATTGTGCCATCGGGATCGGACGATGCCGATCCATCGAAGCTTACGGCCAGCGGCGCAGTGCCGCTCAAAGGCGCCGCAGTCGCGGAGGCAACTGGTGGCTTGTTCGCGGTCGAAACCGGGATTACAAATAGCGTGATGCTCTGCGCTGGTAAGGTTGCCGTGAGCGCAGACCCCGCCAGAGTAACATCCGCGATGCGGGTAATCGTGTTGGCTGCCGTAACCTGCCATGCCTGTGCCGCCGTGCCCGCTGCGAAGCCGGCAAGGTTCAATGTCACCGCAGTCGAACTGCTCAATAATTTGTTAATCACCATTGTAGTCAGCGCCCCATCGGAGGAACGAATCGCGCTGAACGCGGCCAAGTTATCCGGATTCGGCGTCACGGTGCTCACGCTCGTATCGCCGAAGCCGTTTTTATTGCCGTCGTAGTTGCGATAGATCTTCATCGCTTTGTAAGTTGGCGTTGTCGCGGCGGGAATCGTCCAGCGGGTTGCCATGTCCAGCCCCTCGCGCCCGAAGATGCCAAGAATGTCAGCCTGCGCCGTAGCTCCGTTGATATGCGATTCCGCGCCCCAGTTATATTCCGTGATGGCGGTAGGTGTGCCCGCATAGTAGTAGGTCTGAACCCACTGTTTCATGCGCGGAATCAGGTACACTTTGTCCGCGATCCAACTTTGGTCGACATAGTTCGGGTCCCACAACTGACGCGTGGATTGGTTGCGCAGCAGTTGCGTTGCAGTTGACGTGTCGTTGCTGCCATCCGCGCCCTGCGGATAGCAATGCACGCTGAAGACATCAATCGGCTTCTTGCCCGCGTTCTTCCACTGGCTCAGCAGCCAGGGCAGATAGTCCATGCCGCTCATCGCCGTGGCACGGTCCGGCAGATAGCTCCACCCGTGTAGCAAGCCGTACTGTTGGTCGTAGCCACTGAGCAAATAGCCGCTCCAACCCCACTCCTCCGGGCCAACAATCAGTGCAGAAGGATCGGAGGCTTTGATGCGCGCCGAATAGTCGAGGATTTTGTCGCGAATCTCTGCTCCGGTGGGGCCAACCGGGTGCACGTCGCGATGGGTTGAAAACCAGATGCTGTGCTCGTTATCGACAATGTAGTATTTCACCCCGCCACTGGCCGCCGTCCCCCAATTCTTCATAAGGTGATTCACCCACTGCTGCTGAAAGCTGGAATCGGAGGGCACGTTGGCATCGTTCGGATCGTTACCCGCAACGTACTGGCCGCTGTTGAGAATGCCGTTGCCCGCGTCCGGGAACCACTGCCAGTCCGAGCCTGTTTGCGCGCCATATTTGGCGATGGAAAAACTGGCGAGTTTCGAGCGATTGGCGCCCAGTTTGGCCACCCAGCTGAGCATGGGGATGGTGATCATCGGCTGCGCGCCGGCACTCTTCGACGCAGAGAAGAACGTGTCGCCCCGTTCGCCCGGTGTGGCCGAGGTATCGCCGATGCTTTGGAAATACCAATCCTGGTCTTTGTTATCGGCGTTGAGCTGCCAGTTGTAACGGCTGGTATTATTGCCGCCCATGCGATTCAGAGGCGCGTTCAAGTCGGCCAGCGTGGTGGCGTCGCCGAAGTTCACGCCGTAAATCAGCGGGTTAATCGGATGACGATTCGCATTCACATCGATGTTTACGGTAATCGCGGGATTTTGCGCAAACAGGAGCGGGATCGTGATGAGTACCAGTAATATTCGTTGCACGTACCCAGTTTAGGAGCGGAAACGCTAGTTTGCAAGGCAGTAAATGCCCTAGTTCCTGGCTTAGGTTGAGGCGGCATTTGTAAGGTGTGGCCGTGTGAGGCCGCCGCTGAAAACGAAAATTCAGAATGATCGCCGTTCGGACGAAGAGGTAAATAGGGTCGAGTCCGTACAGATGATTCGGGACTAGATTACCCAGGGAAGATACAGAACGGTGCATGACCAGCAGGTTCCGATTGAACGCCACCAGGAAAACCCTGAAAACGAGGTAAGGGCACGTACTGCGGATCTGGAAGAGGCCAAGCAAAAGCTGATTGCCGCCCATAGCGAGGCACTCCGCCTGAGGGACGAAGCCGTTGCGGCCCGGCAGACACTGGAGCATACCTCGAAAATGCTTCAGTGCGAAATCATTGAGCGCTCCCAGGTTGAGGAACTGTTGCGTGAGAGCGAGGCACGGAACCGGGTTCTGTTTGAAAGTTCGCGCGACGCAATGTTTACTGTCGCTTTGCCATCCCTGAACATCACTTCAGGTAACCCGGCGGCAGCCACCATCTTTGGATGCCCGGACAAAAAGGCATTGCTGGGGTTGGGGTTGCTGGACCTTTTCCCCGCATACCAACCGGGCGGCATCTCTTCTTCTCAGTTGGCCCATGAGGCGATCGAGATTGCCTTACGCGAGGGCGCGCGTCTCTTGGAGTTGACGCACCTGCGAATGGAAGGCTCCAAGTTTCCAGCATCAGTGTTGATTTCCAGGGTTGAGTTGGGTACCCAAACGTTTCTGCAAATCACGGTGCGCGACATCAGCCTTCAAAAGAGAACCGGCAGGGCTCTGCGCGAGAGCGAAGAGAACTTCCGCCGCCTGATTGAGAATAGCCGCGACATCATCTACACGCTGAGTTTTGAGCAGGTAGTTACTTTTGTTTCCCCTGCTTGGACCGTGCTGCTGGGGCACGCTCAGGCACAGGTGGTCGGACAGCCCTTCCTGCGCTTTATCCACCTGGAGGATCATGAGGCATGCAAGGTTTACATGCAGTCGGTCATCGAAGGAGGGCGGCAGCCTGCTGAGCTTGAATACCGCATACAGCATCAGGATGGCTCGTGGCGTTGGCACACAATGAACCTGGATTGCGTGCGTAACGAAGAGGCTGGTTGTACCGGCTTGGAGGGTTCGGCGAAAGACATCACGGAACGTAAGAGGGTGGAGTTCCAGCTCAAAAAGGTGAGCGACCGACTTCAACTGGCCGCTCGCGCCGGCAGGGTGGGAATTTGGGACTACGATGTCGTCCACGATCAGCTGACATGGGATGACCAGATGTTCCGACTCTATGGGATGGCTCCCGATAAGTTTGGTGCCGCGTCCGAAGCGTGGCAGGCTGGAGTTCACCCGGCAGACAGGCCGAGATGCTACGAAGAGATCCAGCTTGCCCTGCGCGGCGGAGGGGATTTCGACACTGAGTTCCGCGTGGTTTGGCAAGACGGGAGCATTCACAGCATACGCGCGCTTGGCCTTGTGCAGCGTGACCCACAAGGGCAGTCGCTAAATATGATCGGCACTAATTGGGACATTACCGCCGAGAAGGCCGCCGGGGAGCAGGTCCAACGTTATGTGAGCGAACTGGAAAACGCTCGCGACGCGTTGGAGAGGAGCGGAGCAGAACTGGTTCGTTTGGTCGGAGCCTTGGAAGTGGAACGAGATCGAGCCAAAGCCGCGGAGCGGGCCAAGCGCGAGTTCCTGGCATGCATGAGCCATGAAATCCGTACTCCCATGAACGGCGTGATCGGCATGACGGGGCTGCTGCTTGATTCAGGACTGAGCGCCGAACAACGCCGCTTTGCTGAGATTGTACGTACCAGTGGCGAATCCCTGCTCGGGATTATCAACGACGTTCTCGATTTCTCGAAAGTCGAGGCAGGCAGGCTCGAAATGGAGACCTTGGATTTCGATCTGCTCAACCTGATGGACGATTTCGCAGGCGCACTTGCCGTGCGCGCTCACGAGAAGGGTTTGGAGCTATTTTGCAGTGCCGATCCTTCCGTCCCCACTTTTCTTAGAGGTGACCCAGGGCGTCTACGCCAGATTCTCTCCAATCTGGTGTCGAATGCCGTCAAGTTCACGCAGAAGGGCGAAGTGGATGTGCGGGTGACTGTCAGCAGCGAAGGGGAGTCCGATTGCCTATTGCAATTTTCCGTGCGTGATACCGGCATCGGTATCGCCAAAGACAAACTCGGCATTTTGTTTACGCGCTTCAGCCAGGTGGACGCATCCATCAGTCGAACCTATGGTGGTACGGGCCTGGGGCTGGCTATCTCAAAGCAACTGGCCAACCTGATGGGGGGCGAAGTCGGAGTGGAGAGTGAGCCGGGCGCCGGTTCCACATTTTGGTTTACAGCCCGTCTCGCTAAGCAGTTCAACCGGGTAGAAACGCAGAGTTTCGTTCCCGCATCGTTTTGTGGTGCACGCGTGCTGATTGTGGATGACCACGCTACAAACCGCGAAATCCTTAAGGAGAGAATGACGTCCTGGGGTATGCGTCCGGTGGCGGTCGAAGACAGCGCCCGAGCGCTCCAGGCGATGATCCTGGCGCTGGAGACGGGCGATCCCTTTCCGATTGCCATGATTGACACCGGAATGCCAAAGGCGGGCGGTGAGGTTCTCGGCCGGGCCATCAAGTCCGATGGCCGTCTGGCCTCAACTCGACTGGTGGGCATGGTTTCGTTTGGCGCGGGCGCTGAAATCAGGCGCTTTGAGTCGCTCGGCTTTGAGGCGTTTGCGCAGAAACCGCTACAGCAGCAGGAACTCCTAGCCGTCTTCTCCTGCCTGTTGAACGCGCGGAAAGGGCACGCGCTTATTGCCGGCCCCGGTGACAAAAGCCATCCAAAGCATGAGCTCTTGAACCTGTTTGCCGACCTCAAGGCGCGCGTCCTCCTGGCCGATGACAATATCACCAATCAACTGGTGGCGGTAGGAATTCTCAAGAAGTTTGGCTTGAGTGCGGACGTCGTGGCCAATGGCGCGGAGGCCGTCGAAGCACTCCAAACAGTTCCCTACGACTTGGTTTTGATGGACGTTCAGATGCCAGTGTTAGACGGTCTTGAGGCAACGCGTCAGATTCGCAACCCAGCCTCAAAGGTGCAAAATCACGGGATTCCCATAATCGCCATGACGGCCCACGCTATGAACAGTGACCGCGAGCAATGCCTACAAGCGGGAATGAACGACTATGTTTCCAAACCCGTGTCACCACACCTGCTCGCAGAAGTGTTGGCGCGCTGGCTGCCGGCTCGTTTAGACAAACATGAGTTGTCTGGTGTTTTGGTAGCAGCAGATACCACCCCGAAGTCCGCACTGCCGGTAGTCTTTGACCGTGTCGGCTTGATGGAGCGGCTTATGGATGATGAGGACTTGGCGGTCAGGATGGTTCAGGGCTTCAGCGAGGACATTCCGCATCAACTGGAGGCGCTCCGGCGGCACCTTGAGTGCGGCGAGGTAGCGGATGTCGAGCGGTTGGCACACAGAATCAGAGGCGCTGCATCCAATGTCGGAGGCGAAGCACTGCGCGCGCTTGCCAAGGAGATAGAACAATCCTCCAGGCAGGGTGACTTGAATGCTGTTGCCGTTCGCATGCCCGACCTGGAAGGCGAGTTTGAGCGCTTGAGCGAAGCCTTGAAAAGTGAGTCTTGGAAATAACCTACGAGAAGCGAGAAACATTATGAAGACACTGATAACCGAAGACGATTTCACCAGCCGTTTACTGCTGCAGGAATTCCTCAGAAGCTATGGCCCATCGCACATCGCCGTAACCGGCAAGGAGGCAGTGGAGGCCGTTCGGGTCGCGCTGGACGCCGCACATCCCTATGACTTGATCTGCATGGACATTATGATGCCCGAGATGGATGGGCATGCGGCGCTCAAGGAGATTCGAGCGCTTGAGGAGGCCCGCGGTATCGACTCTACAGCTGGCGCGAAAATCGTGATGACCACCGCATTGGATGATATGAAGAGCGTCTCTGAAGCCTACTTCAACCTGTGCGATAGCTACATCACGAAACCAATCCAGAAAGCGAAACTGCTGGAGGAACTGCGCAAGATGGCACTGATTCAGTGACATCGAACAGTAGCGTGATCGCGCCGGCATGGTGAGGTGACCAATGGCGATCGCGTCCGTTTTGTCATCGGTCAGCGTGAGGCTGGTGTTTAGCTGTTTGCAGAAAGCCCATGCCAGGCAAGCAGGCCTCATTCATGTACGAGTGGCGGCTAGAGAATACTTACGCGCCAACGCCGCATCCTCCGCAATCTCGTCAGTGAGAATGGGGAACATACCGACAATCACGCCATCGGTCTTCTTGATGTTCGCAAATGCAAATTCAAATGCCTTTTCCAGGCCCGCTCGATTGGTGCAAGCGCGGCCTGCGGCGAGGATTTTGAACGCCAGGCACGGGCGGCTCACTTTGCGTACAACCGCTGCCATGCGTGCCGGATCGCCCTGCAGATAGAGTTCATCAAGGGGCATGTCGCCGAGGCCGGCTTTTACCTTGTCCTGGTCGCGGCGGATTTCATGGAAGCAGGTCATATAAAAATCCTGTTCCCAATTTGAGTCCTCTATGCGTGCGATGTTCATTGGCCTGTGCGACGAAACACCGGCCAGCAGTCCGTGATCATGTGCCTTCTTGAGGAAGTCGCGAATATTCTCTTCCTCCGCATTGCGAAAATGGCGGTCGGTAACTTCGCCATGATGAACTACGGCGATGGGCTTCAGGGCGATGATCTCTTTCCACGTTGCGTCGTCGACATCGGCCATGAGGCAGATCCAATTCATTTTGGAGCCCTTGTCCCAGGCCGTGCGGAGCGCGGTGAAGCATTTCCTGTCGATGCTTGCCTGCCATGTGTTGATCCCGTTCCGCTCACAGCGCTGAACGTACTCCACGGTGCGCTCCAATGTGAACCAATCCTTCATTAGCGCGCTGAGTTTCGGCACGGAATGAGAATGGCCGCCGATGGGATTGTAGCCGGCGATGAGGCGGGATACGTCGTGCTTGCCGAGCTTGATAGTGGGCAGGGGCGTTGTTTCCCCGGCGGCGTAGGCTGCCGATGCTGCTACCGCGCCTACCGCCATGCCGCCAAGAAATGAACGGCGATCCGTCGATGAAAGAGTTGCCATGAAGACATCCTTGTGATTGCGATTAAATACAGGATGTCTTGATCGTTACATCTTCTTCTGCTGGATGCAAGCCTCCACTAGCCGGATTGGCAATTCGCGCCATAGGTTGATAGGCTATATGGACCGTGCACCGCCGCTCATTAGCCCGGCCAGGATTTCCAGGAAAGAGGTATTTTTATGACCAAGAGTCTCTGCTCGATTCTTGTTTTGCTTTTCGCTCCAGCATTTGTCTTCTCCCAGACGGACACCCGGGGAGCTATCCTTGGCCACGTTACTGACGCCAGTTCCGCAGGCGTGATTGGCGCCAAGGTCGCAGTAAGGAACGCTCTGACAAACGTGCTTACGGAGTTGGTCACGGACTCCCTGGGCTATTACGAAGCTCCGCTGATTCTCGCCGGCAAATACAACGTTACAGTGGCCGCGCCCGGCTTCAAATCGGCCAGGCACCCCGACTTCGATCTGCCGGCCGGAGCGCGCATGGAAGTGAATATCAAGTTGGAAGTCGGCGCTGTTTCCGATTCTGTTACGGTAAGCGGGGAACCGCCGCTGCTCAACGTCGACAATACTTCCACCGGCCTGGTGGTTGACCAGCAGAACGTGATGGACCTGCCTTTTCCCGGCGGCAACGCAATGATCCTCACATGGATGGCGCCGGGTGCGCAATCCACGCTCACCATATCCGATTCGTCGCAAGGCTTGCACAGCGGCGGACCTGGAAACAGCGTCGGTGTTGCAGGTAGAGTTGGCGGCAACGATTTTTATATCGATGGTGCATCAAACAATGCCAATAACCGCGGTGCCGGCTTCAATCCAGCCCCGGAATTCGTGCAGGCCGTGCGCGTGGAGACGTCGGGCTTTGACGCATCCTTCGGCCACAGCACGGGGATGGGCGTCTCTATGATGACCAACTCCGGCACCAACCAATATCACGGCGCCCTGCGCGAAGAGCACTTGCAGAGCCAGTGGGCAGCCGCCGATCTGTTTGCCAAGCAGGCCTACTACAACCGCATCAATACAGCACTTGCGGCAGGCAACACCGCGCAGGCCGACGCAATCCGCAATTCATCGATCATCCAACCCGGCCGCCGCAATGCGTGGGCGGCGACGCTGGGCGGTCCGGTCATCATTCCGAAGATTTTCAACGGCAAGAATAAACTGTTTTTCTTCTTCGGCTACACGGGGTTCAACGAACAGCTCTACAACCAGCAGATCGACGCCTTTCCCACGGGCGCGATGCGCCAGGGCGACTTTTCGCAACTGCTCTTCATCAATACCACGAACTACCAAGTCTACGATCCCTACAGTACCGCTGCTGACCCGACACGTCCAGGCCACGTGGTTCGCACGCCCTTCCCGGGTAACATCGTACCTCTCTCCAGAACGATCAATCCCGCGTATAAATGGGTTTCAAATTTGCTGCCTCTTCCAAATACCCTGCCGGCGTCGCCCTCCATCCAGCCCAACACCGATTACACGGTGTATAGTGCGCCCTATTGGGACAAATACTACGCGTTTATCAATCGCTACGATTACAACATCTCTTCCAACGACCGCGTCTTCTTTCGCTGGAGTCACAATCAGTGGCGGCAATCGAATGCCCTTTGGTACAACTTCACTACCCCCAACATTGGCAAGGACGCGGGCAATGTCCGCACCGATTCGGGCGCCGGTGCCGACTGGGTGCATAACTTCGGCGCGCGCTCCCTGCTGGATGTCGCGCTCGGCTTCAACTCCTACCAGAACCTGAATGTCGACCCGATTCTGTCAGTCTTGAAACCCAGCGATCTTGGCTACCCGGCTTACATGGACCAGAAAATCAGCGGCAGTCCGACATTGCCAACCACGAATTGGAGCGGTTGGACCGGAGCTGGACTTGCCGCTGCGCCCACCGTATCGAACTATCGAATCCTGACCATCAAAGCGGACTTCTCCCACATGGCGAACACCCACACGTTGAAAGCAGGAGTCGATATCCGCGGCCAGTTCTTTACCGGCTACACGCCGGGCAACACGGCCGGACTTTACTCCTACACCAGCGCCTACACGCAGCGAACGGACGATGGCGCAGGCTCGGCGGGTACGGGCGCTTATGGCGGATCCTGGGCGGCGTTCATGATGGGCTTGCCCACCTCCGCATCGGCCGATGCCAATGCCAGTTCCGTGCTAGGCAATCCATACTATGCGGCTTATGTCCATGACACTTGGCGCGTATCGCCACGCCTCACCGTCAACCTGGGCTTGCGCATGGAATATGAGTTGGGACCGACAGAGCGCTTTAACCGCGCCATCGGGCCCTTCGATCCAACCCTGCAACTCCCGATCACCTCGGCTGCCCAGGCGGCTTATGCCAAGAATCCGATTGCCGAACTTCCGGCCTCTCAGTTCTCGGTCCTCGGGGGCGGAGTCTTCCCCGGTGCGAACAGCGCGGGCCGCAAGATCTGGAATAACTCAATCAATTGGTTGCCTCGCATCGCCGCGGCCTATCAATTGACTCCCCGCACGGTGATCCGCCTCGGTTACGGCCTCTATGCCGACACATTGAACGTGGAGAACGAAACCATCAACCAGTTAGGATACAGCTGGCCGACTTCCACCACCTTCACCAACGATTTGGGGCAAACCTGGCTGACCGGTAATCCGGCCGCCGGCGTTTCCCCGATGAACGATCCATTCCCAGTGCGCAGTTCCGGCACTCGTTTCGACACGCCTCCCGGCAGCAGTCTGGGTGCGATGGCGCCTGTAGGTCGCGGTTTTACCTTCGTGCCTTATGATCGTCCGCACGTCCACATGAATCGCTGGCGGTTGGATGTGCAAAGGCAGATCAAATCCAACTTCGTGATTAACTTCGGATATGCCGGGTCGTATTCAGACAACATTCCGATTAACCAAAGTATGTCCGCGCTTCCCGCTCAGTATATGTCGTTCGGCAATACGCGCAACGATGCAGTGGCCAATAACCTCAATACCAACGTGCCGAACCCGTTCAATATCTCGAATTTTTCCGATGTCAAAGCCTCGAATCCGGCGCTCTATCAATTTATGTCCGGTAATTCGTTTTTCACCAGCGCCACCATACGCAAGAGTGCACTGCTCTCGCCATATCCGTGGATGAACGGACTTACACAGACCGTGCCGCTGGGCAAGGCTAAGACGGAGCAGTTCGACGTCAACGTGTCGCGCCGCTTTTCTGGCGGCTCCAACTTCTCCGTGAGCTACACAAAGTTGCAAAACCTCGCCGCCGACTACTTCGCCAACGCATTCGACAAGTCACCGGCATGGGAGCCCAGCAACACTGGCCGTCCCCATCGCCTGGCCGCGATGGGTATTGCGCAGCTGCCGTTTGGCAAGGGTCACCATTGGGTCAACACTGGCCTGGCCAGCAAGATTGCCGGTGGCTTCCAACTCACCGGTATTGCCGAATATCAACCCGGGCAGTTGATCCAGTTCAATAGCACTTCCTACTTCACTGGATCAAACCTGTCGCAGGTCTGTGACAGCGGACCGCATACGATTGCCCAGTGGTTTAATACGTCGCTATTCGTGACCAATCCAACACTGACTTCGAATACCGGGCAGGCGCGGACATTCCCGAACTACATCAGCGGCTACGGCGGATGCCGCGGCGATTCGCAGAAGCGCGCCAACGCCAGCCTGCAGCGGCAATTTAAGATCAAGGAACGAACCAGCCTGGTAATGCGATGGGATGTCTATAACATTACCAACCATGGCCAGATGGGCCTTCCCAGCACCTCTCCTACGGCGGGCAACTTCGGTCAGATCACCGGAAGTCTTGCCAATGGTGGCGGGGTGCCGTCGAGTAACCGGTCCATGCGAGTATCGGCGCGGTTCCTGTTCTAGGCTTCCGTGGATTGCCTCGGCAATCTTCCAGATATTCGTAGTATAATATCTGCAATTATGACTCAGACCAAAATCTGGATGATCACCGCCGTATTCAGCATGCTTGCGTTGGCAGTAGTCTATGGCTATTGCATTGGCAAAGCCGGCATGCGGAATGGCTGGAAGCCCAAAAAGATCTACTTAACAGGCTTGCTCCCACTGTTCGTCACCGGGTTAATCATGATGATCATTACCGTTTTTTCCGATGAACCTAGCGGCGGCGCTCACGGTTGGCGAAAGTTCCCATGGGTACTCACCTTCACTGGCGGGATTATGGCTGGGCTGATTGCCCTCAAGGTTGCTCATCCCGAGGTCCCATGGAGTCAGATCAGAGTGTCAATGTCCGACAGCAATAGCGACAACCTTTCTATCCGTTGAGCGATGCATGCTTGCAGTCCCTGCCGCATAGGTTCATAATTCATGTCAGGAATGACTTCACATACGGAAGGCAGCCCGCCCAAGTTGCGCGTTGGCCTCTTTTCCATTGGCTTGCAAGCTTACTGGAGCCAGTTCGCAGGCCTCGAAAAACGTCTCACTGATTATGCGAGCCAGGTCGCGGCGCGCCTCGGCCGAAGCGGCGTCGAAATCGTCAATCTCGGACTGATTGACACTCCAGAGAAGGCTCTAGCCGCGGGCCATGCCTTCCGTCAGGCGGATGTCGATCTGCTGTTCCTGCACGTCACTACATATGCCCTTTCCTCGACAGTCCTGCCCGTAGTGCGGCGGGTGAAAGTTCCCGTCATCATTCTCAATCTCTCGCCCGGAGCCGCCATTGATTATGCATCGTTCAATGCCATGAGCGACCGCGGCGAGATGACCGGAGAGTGGTTGGCGTGGTGCCAGGCTTGTCCCGTGCCTGAGATCGCCAACGTTTTTCGCCGTTCGAACATTCCGTTCTTTCAGATTACGGGAATGCTGGAAGACGACGCTGCCGTATGGACTGAGATTCAGGAATGGCTCGAAGCAGCGCAGGCCGCCCACGCAATGGAGCACAACCGCCTCGGCGTAATGGGCCACTACTATGGCGGCATGCTCGATGTTTACTCCGATCTGACGCTACACTGCGCCACGTTCGGTGGGCATGTCGAAATCGTGGAAGTCGACGAACTGTCTGCACTGCGGACCGATGTTTCGGCCGCCGCGATTGCGCAGCGTGTTGAGCACTTCCGCGACGTATTCGACGTCCAATCCGATTGCTCCATCGAAGAGCTGGAGCGCGCGGCCAGAACTTCTCTGGCGCTCGATCAGTTGGTATTCGCGCATGCCCTCGGCTCGCTGGCTTATTACTATTCCGGCTCTGGCAACCAGCCCAACGAAGATACCATCAGTTCGATCATTTTGGGCACCACTCTGCTGACGGCCCGTGGAATTCCTGTGGCTGGTGAGTGTGAGGTCAAGAACGCGCAGGCGATGAAGATCATGGACGCGTTTGGCGCCGGTGGTTCATTCACTGAGTATTACGCTACGGATTATCGCGACGACGTGGTGCTGATGGGCCATGACGGCCCCGCGCACATGGCCATCGCCGAAGGCAAAATCAAGGTCCGCCCGCTGCGTGTGTTTCACGGTAAGGTGGGGCGAGGGCTTTCGGTCGAGATGTCCGTGAAGCACGGTCCGGTTACGCTGCTGTCGGTTGTTGAGATCGGCGGCCGGATCGAGTTATTGGTTGCAGAGGCCGAGTCAGTTCCTGGTCCGATCCTTGAGATTGGCAATACCAACAGCCGTTATCGTTTCCCGATGGGCGCCAGGCAGTTCATCAACGCCTGGAACGCCCAGGGTCCCGCGCACCATTGCGCCATCGGCATCGGCCATATCGCCTCGAAGATTGAAAAACTCGGGAGCCTGTTGGGCACCCGCACCGTCCGCATAGGCCGGTAATTTGGTTTTACAAGGGTGGGGCAGGGGATTCGCCTGCCCTCATACTAATTTGTTGATCATGATATAAAAGGATATTTCGATGATAAAAACTCTTATATTGGCTTTATTCCTTGCGACTTGCGCCCCCGCTGCCACAGTTGACTCCCTGGCGCGACTGAAAACCCTATTCCCCAAGCCTCCCGCCGAATTCAGCACCCTCCCCTTCTTCGTTTGGAACGGCGAAATCACCGAGGCGATGATCGACCGCGAACTGCGCGACTTCTCCACACAGGGCGTCCATGGCTTCATCATCCATCCACGCCCCGGCCTGGTCACCAACTACCTCTCGCCGCGATGGTTCCAACTGGTTCGCTACACCGTCAACCAAGCCAAGAAACTGGGCATGGAGGTCTGGCTCTATGACGAGAACTCCTACCCGAGCGGCTTTGCCGGTGGACATGTACCGGACCAGATGCCCGAATCGTACAACCAAGGCCAAGGCTTGGCCCGCCAGCAGAAGGGGCCCTGCAAGATCCTTCTGCGTCGGGCTGCCGCCGGCGACAGGTTCGAGGAAATCACCAGCAGTGCCGAACCTCCGCCCGCCGGAACCTACTGTTTCGGTCTCACTCAGTACCCGGTGCGGTCGTGGAACGGCGGCTTCCCCTACGTCGACCTGCTGCTGCCCGGCGTCACCCAGAAATTTCTCAGCGTCACGATGCCCGGCTACGAGAAAGCGCTGGGCCGCGACTTCGGCACAACGGTTCCGGGCATCTTCACCGACGAGCCGAACATCAATCCGCCTGGCGCCGGCGCCATCAAGTACACCCCCGATCTGTTCATTCAGTTTCAAAAACGCTGGGGCTACGATCTGAAGGCCAACCTGCCTTCGCTGTTTGAAGAGACCGGTGACTGGCGGCGCATCCGCCACAATTACTACTCCACGCTGTTGGACCTGTTCATCGAGCGCTGGTCGAAACCCTACCATGACTATGCCGAAAGCAAGCACATCGCCTGGACCGGCCACTACTGGGAACATGCGTGGCCGAATCCAAGCCAGGGGCCCGATAACATGGCCATGTACGCTTGGCACCAGGTGCCGGGGATCGACATGCTGTTCAACCAATTCAACGAGGGCGTTGGGGCGCAGTTTGGCAATGTCCGCAGTGTGAAGGAGATCGCCAGCGTGGCCAACCAGATCGGTCAGCGGCGGGTGCTCAGCGAAACCTACGGGGGCGGCGGCTGGGATCTGCGTTTCGAAGACATGAAGCGGCTCGGCGACTGGCAGTATGTGCTCGGCATCAACATGATGAACCAGCACCTCTCTTTCGGCACCATCGCCGGCGCGCGCAAATACGACTATCCGCAATCGTTCAGTTACCACGAGCCGTGGTGGAAGAACTACAGCTTGTTAGGGAATTACTTCGCGCGTTTGTCCCTGGCGCTGTCCGCCGGCGATGAAGTCAACCACATCCTGATCATCGAACCGACCACTTCGGCTTGGATGTATGCCGGCTCCAAGGCGAACCCGCGCATGATGCAGATCGGTACCACGTTTCAGGAGTTTATCACCCGGCTGTCTCACCAACAAGTGGAGTACGATCTGGGTAGTGAAAACATCATCAAAGATCACGGCAAGGTTGAGGGAAACCGCTTCGTCGTCGGCAAGCGCGCTTACGATGTTGTGGTCCTGCCTCCCGGTACTGAAAATTTAAATGCTGCGACCGCGCGGCTGATTCGCCAGTTCCAGCAGGCAGGCGGCAAGTTGACCTCTTACGTGGAGGGCGAACTGCTTGTCGATGGCGCGTCCGGCGGGCTGCCGGTCAAGCGCAGTGCGGATGATCTGGCGAACTCTGCCATTGACCGCGTTGACGGCATGCTGTTCCACCAACGCCGCCGCTTGAAGGATGGCGAGTTGTGGTTCTTCGTCAACTCGAGCCTGGATTCAACGGCCGCCGCCTCGGTTCATGCGCCAGGCAAGTCGATCGAGAAACTGGATGCGGAGACCGGCGTTTTCACTCCCTATCCCGCTACGATAGCAGCAGGATCATTGGATTTCTCCGTCGCGCTACCCGCTGCGGGCAGTCTGCTTCTGGTCGCCCGCGACGCTGCCGGACCCGCCGCGCCTGCTGTTGCTCCTGCTGTCGCCAAAGCATTGGCACCCATCGCCCCAATCACCGTTAAGCGCACCGCCGCGAACGCGGTGCGGATCGATTACTGCGACCTCACCTTGCAAGGTAAAACTCAAAAGGATGTCTACTTCTTCAAGGCCTCAGCCGACATCTTCAAAGCCCATGGTTTCCCGGAAGGCGACCCCTGGAACACCGCCGTCCAATTCAAAACTTCCATTCTCGACCGCAACAAGTTCGCCGCCGACTCCGGCTTCGAGGCCGCCTTCCACTTCGTTATCGCCGCAGGCGTGGACATGGCGTCCATCCGCGCTGCCGTCGAGCGCCCCACGCTGTGGCAGGTCGCCGTGAATGGCAAGCCCGTGCAAAGCGAAAAGGGTAAGTGGTGGCTCGACGTGGATTTCGGGACCTACGCCATCGGTTCCTTCCTGCATCCGGGTGAGAATACTATCACCCTTGTCGCGCGCCCAATGTCAGTTCACAACGAACTGGAGCCCGTCCATCTGACCGGCAATTTCGGTGTCGCAGCGCAGGAGCGCGGCTTCCGCCTTGTCCCGGCCGCTCCGATGCAAGTTGGTTCCTGGAAGGACCAGAACCTTCCATTCTATTCCGATACCGTATCGTATTCCGGGCGATTCCAATTCGAGAGCGGCGCCCGCTACAAAGTGGTGTTGGGCCAATGGGCCGGCACAGTGGCCGAAGTGCGAGTCAACGGAAAGTCCGCCAGAGTGATCGGCTGGCAGCCTTACGAAGCACTGGTCGGTGGCTTGGCCAAACCCGGTGAGAATGTGGTCGAGGTGCTCGTCACCGGTTCACTGAAGAACCTGCTCGGACCCCACCACGGCAACATCTCGCGTGGACTGGCCTCGCCCGGCAACGTCCGCAACGCGCCGGCTCATATGCCTGCGGGGTCCAAGTATGACCTGTTCCCTTACGGGTTGATGGAAGACTTCACTGTGGTGCGAATCAACTAGCTGGAATCCGCCCTGCATCGTGGTGCAGACACTCATGTCTGCCGCGTCCCGACTCCTCGGGACGCGTCTTTCCCAGAGCTGCGCCAAGCGTCGACGCGGCAAGCAGAAGTGCTTGTGCCACCAAACTGCGAATAACCATTTGGTATTGGGCGGTCCTGCCCGCGGGACTTCGGCGTTGGGACTTGCGCGCAGGATGTTATAGCACTTTAATAACTACGATGGTCATATCGTCATGCTGAGGTGCGCCATTGACGAACTTATCCGCGGCTTCGATCAGATGGGGAATCATCTCCTTCGCCGGCAGGTCCTTCACTGCGTTCACTGCTACGGCAAGGTTCTCCTCGCCCCACTCCTCATCGTTCACGTCCATGGCCTCACTGATGCCATCGGTGAACGCCACCAGGATGTCGCCACTCTGCAATTGGACCTCGGCCTGTTCATATCTTGCCGGACGGAACAGACCGACTACCGGGCCTCCCGTTTCGAGGTGAATCTGTTCCCCGACGCGAAAGATGACTGGCGGATTGTGGCCCCCATTGGAGTAAATCATCAATCGCGTAGCCGGGTCGTACTGCGAGTAGAAAAACGTGGCGTATCGATTTGCCGTAGACGCATCGAAAACCTGCCGGTTTAAATTGCCCATCAACTTGGCCAAGTCGGTGGTGCCCGCAATTGCCTGGCCTCGCAGAAATGCCTGCAACGATGCCATCAGCAATGCCGCCGGCACGCCTTTGCCGGAAACGTCACCGATGGCCACTCCCAGATGGCCATTCTCCAAAGGCACGAAGTCATAGTAGTCCCCGCCCACTCCCAGCGCGGGGCGGCAATAGCCCGCCAGATCCAAGCCTGCAACAACTGGCACCACCTGCGGGAAAAAGCGTTGTTGCACCTCGCGGGCGATTTCAATCTCGCGGTTCAACCGCTCTTTTTGAGCCGCCTCGCGAGCCACGGCGTCAGTCAGTCTGGAATTCTCAAGCGCCATGCCAACCTGACCGGCAACGGAACTGAGCATGCGGATATCCGACGGGGAATAGGGCTCTTCGCTACGCTTGGCGCCCAGGCTGATGAACCCGATCAACGTGTCCTTCACGGTCAACGGCAGGATCAACTGGCTACCCATGGCTGTTAGTTTTGCCCTCTCCGCCGGGCTCACGCCATCGCGATTGATCCACCCGTTTTCATCGTCGAAATATACCGAAAGCGCTCGATGATCACGCGACAGGCGGCTCAGCGTGGGCGACGTGGGCTCGAATTCCACAACCAGAGGATTTGCATAGCCCAGCGCATAGGCGGGTTGATATTCATTGTTGCCACTCAACACCATAGCGATCGGTTGCACATGCAGCGTGTCAGCCAGTCGGTGCGTAACTGTCTCCAAAAGTGCTCTGCGGTCAACGATGCTGCGCACATTCTCGCCAAGTTCACTCAACACTAACTCCGCACTGTATGCTTCGCGGAAGAAATGGCGGTCGATCCACGAAAACAGTTTTTGCCTGCCACGGAAGAGAAGGACGGCCAGCACCATGCATCCGACGACGATGTCAAACACCATGACTGTCTTGATTTGACCGCCGCCGGTGCGCAGCAGGTAGGTGCCGCCGCCGGCTATCGCCAGCATGAGCAGGCCCTGGATGACTCTCACCCCGCCGCGCGCCAGCGTATATTGCAGTCCCTGGCGGATCACCACCTGTAACTCGAACGCCCGATGCACGACAACTACATAAGCCAGTGCGGCTGGGAACAGATTTGTGATAAATGCCGCAGCCAGTAAGACCGGTGGCGCAACCTGTTGTTTTGTGATGACGAAATGAAGGACGACAAGTCCGATGGGAGCCAAGGCGACCTGTCCACCATAAAGCAAAATTCGTAGCCGGCGTTTTGCGTCCAGATCCTGCGCGGTTGCGCGCTTTTCACCCAGTGCCACGAAGAATATGCTGATCGAAACAAAGGTCATGAACGCAAATGCGTCGTCCACTCTCTCAAAGGGTGAAATGGCCCATGCCAATTCGTTTCCGAATAAAAACGTGATGAAGCTGGCCACCGTATTCACAAGACTAAGCAATAACAGCGGAACAATTACAACCCACTTCAGTTTTGGCCATCGAACCGAGTACCGCCACTCGAACGGAAAGTAGAGTCCAAACAGAAAAATGAACAGAAAATCCAAGGATAGGTAGATAACGTGAATCAAGTTGAGCGTCACCGATACGGCTACAGGCCAATGGGCGAAACTCACTTGGACGGTAAGGAAGTGCGCAAATCCGAGAGAGAGACCAAAGAAGATCCATGTCATCGGCTCCGCAGGCCGCACGGACACAACCCAAAACCCGAGTATCAGCAGGAAGATCGGAATCGCGCCAGTGGTTAGGAACAAAGTCGCCATCAGCAGCAGTGTCGTTTGCTTTTTGGGCTTGGCGCTAAGAGCAATGGTGTGGCTGCTCAAAGAGCCGTTCTTTTTGTGGACCCCAAGCCGAAGGGAATCGCCGGCTTTCTTGTAAAGCATGGTGCGTTCCAGCGACTCGGTGCCGGCAAATGGTTTGCCTTCCAACTGGAGCAGGATATCACCCTGCTCCAGCCCGGCCTGCTTCGCGTTGTCACCCAAATCTTTTAGAGAGGGCCAGGGCATTTCGAGCTTGAAGCCGTATGAGATATCCTGATCTGAATCGTGGTAGTCGCGCCAGATTTCAAAATCTTTAGCCGCCTCGTAGAACAGCGCGGCGGCAAACAGCAGCGAAAATATCAATCGGAGAGTGGTTCGATTCAACTGCCTCATAAGCTATTGTTTCGTAGCTTAGCAGGGTTTGGGGTAGGGGCGGTTGGCGGACCGTTAGCGCCCGCGGTTTAATTCGCCGTGCGCGGTTTAACCAGCGCTGGAAGCCCAGCACCTGCGAACTCTTTCCACTTGGCTTCGATCGCCGGCAAGCCTGGAATGCCGCGGTGCACATACAATCCATACCGCACCCTGAGCGGCTCCGAGCGAGTGATTGATTTCGCTTCATTTAGAGTCAGGGAACCGCCCATCCAGCCGTCCCGCCTCACATGGAAATAAGAAGGATGGTTCGGGTTGGCTGGGTGATCGAACAACGTGATGCCCTCGCTTGCCGTGGGTGTGATCGGGCCGGAATAGTCCACCCACCTCGCCTGTTTCCAGAAGACTTGAGGTTCGTCAACCGAGCCTTCCGAATTCCGGATGGCGCCGCCGCCATCGTACACGCCGATCGTCTTGGCCATGCGCGTCCCAATCAGACCGAAGGGCGTCTTGCCAAACGTCACCGTCTCTCCCTTCGGCTCAAGCAGCAGGTCGATGAGCAGCATCAGTTCGCCGTCCGGTAAACTGTGCAGCGTAATTCTCCGGTGCTCTGTGAGAAGGACGGCGCCCGCGTTGCTTGTCCAGGCGTTGATACTTGCAATCGATGCGGCATCCGGTCCGTCCACGTACTGTTCGATCTTCTGGTGGATGATGCGGCCGGTGCCTCCGCGATCGGCCCAGAAATTCACGCCGTTCACATCGTTGTGCGCAATCCAAACTGAGTTGTGATGACTGTGTCCATCGGGATCCTGCGGGTGGCCGATTCGCGTCAGCGACCGTCCTGAAGGCCCTATCACCGGGAACAGGAAAGGACGGTTAAGCGACGGGTTGAAATAGTAGCGAGCCACCTCTAGGCCGTCGCGTTGAAACGATGCCTGGTAATCGGGCATGGGAATTACCTGCATGCGTGGAACCGGCTGCGGAGGGGGTGGTGGAGATTTCAACCGGCTGTCCTGTCCCGTCATCCTGTAAGTCAAGAGCAGCGCAAACATGATCGGCGCCTGGTGGAAACGGAGTTTTCCGCAGCGCAACAGCATCTCCTTCATAAGCCCCCTTTTGCCATTTCTAAAAAATCAAATAGCGCTACCAATTATAATAGAAACGATTTTGCTGTAAGTGCCGACTCTTTCCTCTTTACTGCTATGCTTTATCGTTTACTGTCAACTCGAAATGAGTAAGGGAAAAGGTACAAACGGAAGAACCACGAGACCGAAAGTACCGATGCGGAGGCCAGCGGCGGACTGCTCCGTCGGCGCAAGATGTGAAAGCGCATTGGTAGCGGTGAAGCGGGGTAATTCCCGTGGAGCGAAGGGGGCAGGCGACCAACGTGGAGATCGTCTGGGGCAACTGGTAACAGGAGGAGCCCGCTGGTTTCGGCGGAAGGCGGCAGTCTTCAACGGTCGCGCGAGCCGGACAATTCGAGAGGCTTACGTCCGGTCCCGTGAGAGGCTCGGGGTGAAAATCCCCGGGCCTACTCGGCGGATGGGGCTAACCCCCCGGCGCTCTACCCGATATGCCATTCTGCCCCCACATCCAGTCCTAGTCTTAGTCAAAATGTACAAACTCCACGTGAACCCGTGCAGTCAATGTGAAGTTATTTTGGGGTGGCCCCTTAGGATTTGTCTTTCGCCGTTGCTGCATTGGGAAGCAGCCAGTTGGAGGAGCTGCGGAGCGAAGCGTAACGGCTAATTTGTTGGCGATTTAGCGGCCCCTTACCGGCCACCAGGCGGGCGTCAGTTACACACCACTCGTCGTGAATGCCGCGCGGTGCTCCTTATCGGAAATCCAATATGGCGGGCGCCCATAGTGGAAGTACAGCAAGTTTTCATAGGCGCGCGTGATCGGCTTGGATTCATCGTATTCGGGGCCGGTCTGGATGGCCTCGCGGGTAAGCCCCATGTAAACTTTGGAATCGGTCCAGCTCACGGATTCAATCCATGCAGGCGAAATCAAGACTTTCTTCCCGGGCCACCAATTTCGCGTGGCAACTTCGATGTAGGGAACGGACCAATTGTCGTCATCCAGAATGAAGCCATCCAGGTGGCCGATCTCGCCATCCACCGCCCCCATATGATAACCGATCACAGCGGCTGTGCTGCGCAGATGCGAATCCATCGTAGCGCGGTGAAGGCTCGATGCTACTTCCTCGGCCGAGTCCGTCTTCAGTTTGACCATGCCGAAAGGAGAGAATGCTGGTCCCCATAGATTCGGACCTTCCCAGTAGTACGGATAGCCGTAGTAGCCAAAGTATTCGGCTTCGTGCTGTCGCGAGACCGGCTTCTGGGTGTCGATGTCAGGACTGTTTTTGACCTGATCCATGGTCAGCGCGACGTTTAGTCGCCGGTCCGCCCAATCGATGCTGATGATGGAAATCGGCGAGACCAGCACCTGTTTGCCGCCAAGCCAGCCGCCCGTTTCCACGACCAGGTAGCGGATTGCCCAAGTCTCATCGTCAAAATAGAACTGCTCAACGGTTCCCATCTCCCCGTCGGCAGAACGGATCGTAAAGCCCTTCAAGTGTTTTGTGTTCGTTAACATGATTGTCGTTTTCCTTATAGAACGCCATCGTCCAGGTTTCGTGTGCATTGCAGAGGCCGCGGCCAAGTCTAATGCTGCCGTGCCAGCGGTTGGCTTGCCGGCGACCGTATTTGGTCATGCGGCTTTGCGCCGCCATGGCGACTGGCTGGCGGTGGCTGGAAAACCAAGGAGAATGCCTTGGACCTTCACGTGCAAGGGACTATGGGCGGCCTGATGATGGCCCAAGGGGTAAGTCATTATGAACTCGACAAACGGAATGAGTCAGGCACAGGAGCTTCTTTTGCAGAAAGAAGCGGAGCTTATTCAGCTGCTGCGAAGCCGCGATGGCCTAGCCATTGAAAAAAGCGCCGACCCGATGGATGAGATTCAGCGGGCGACGGAAAGGGATTTGGCGATACGCAGTGTAGACCGCGATTCCACCTTGCTACGCCAGGTGAGGGCCGCGCTGCAGCGTATCGATGAACAAACGTTTGGCGTCTGCGTCGATTGCGACGAGGAGATCAGCCCCAAGCGACTGAAAGCCGTGCCCTGGGCGCAGCGGTGCATTCAGTGCCAGGAAGCCGCAGATCAGGACCGGCAGGAACATGCAGAATCCCTGGACGATTCGATTCTCAGCATGGCATAAAAGGAAGCCACATTTTGAAGCTAGCATCGGGTATTCAAACCATCGCGTTTCTGGGCAACTACCTGCCACGTAAATGCGGCATCGCAACTTTTACGTCGGATGTTTTGCAGGCGGTGGCGGCGCGTCACCCCCACAGCCAGTGCTTCGCGGTTGCTGTTAACGACGTGGAGGGCTGTTACGAGTATCCGGACGTAGTTCGATTTGAGATTGAAGAGCAGGACCTTGATTCCTACCGGCTGGCGGCGGACTTTCTCAACTCCAGCAATGTGGATGTCATCTCGCTGCAGCACGAATTCGGAATCTTTGGCGGACCCGCAGGCAGCTATCTTTTGACCTTACTGCGCGAATTGGACGCGCCCATCGTAACTACACTGCACACCGTCCTGCAAAACCCGAATGGCGACCAGCGGCGCGTGATGGAGAAGTTGATCGAACTGTCAAGCCGTTTGATTGTAATGACAGAGCGCGGGCGAGCGCTTCTGCAGACGGTCTACCACGCTCCGCCGGCGAAGATCGACGTCATCCCTCACGGCATCCCCGATGTAAGTTTCACGGCGCCAGATGAATACAAAGATCAGTTCGGGGTCGCCGGAAAGAATGTTCTGCTCACGTTCGGGTTGCTATCGCCGAATAAGGGAATCGAACATGTTCTTCATGCGCTTCCGGAGATTGTAGCCGAGTTTCCGAATACGACTTACATCGTATTGGGCGCTACTCATCCGCACGAGTTGCGCACGCATGGGGAAGCTTACCGGCAAGGTCTGGAAGCCATTGTCAGGCAGCACCGGCTGGAAAACAATGTCATTTTCCATAACCGGTTTGTCGATTTAAACGAACTTACCGAATACATCGGGGCGGCCGATCTGTACATCACGCCTTATCTGGACGTGGCACAGATCACCTCCGGAACACTGGCATACGCCTTTGGCGCGGGCAAAGCAGTTATCTCCACGCCTTACTGGCATGCGGCGGAACTACTGAATGAGGGCCGGGGCATTCTTGTTCCGTTCGCCGATCCAAACGCGATTGCGTTTGAGGCGAAGGGCTTGTTGCGCGATGATCAGCGTCGATGCGGCATGAGCGATCATGCCTACAAAATGGGCCGCAGGATGGTGTGGAAGAATACGGCCGGGCTTTACATGCAATCGTTTGTATCGGCCAAGCAGCAGGCGGCGGCCGCACGACAATCCCTTGCCGCGAACGGGGCCGTGCGCAGGCCGGTGGTTTCGCCGCAATTGAGTCTGGATCATCTGTACCGCCTGACCACGGCGACCGGCATTTTCCAGCATGCAAACATTGCCACGCCGAATCATTCCGAAGGCTATTGCACCGATGACAATGCCCGCGCACTTGTGCTAACCGCATTGCTGAGCGAGTTTGAAGAACCGGAGCCGCCGCTGCGCGCCATCTCCCGCACCTATGCCGCCTTCCTTGAAAGAGCCTATAACCCGGCAACCGGACGATTCCACAATTTCATGAGCGCTGACGGGCTATGGCTCGATACGCATGGATCGGAAGATTCCCACGGACGGGCGATTTGGGCGCTGGGCGCGGAAGTGAGGCATTCCACGTATTGGGGAGCGCAGATCGTGGCGGACAACCTCTTTAAGCAGGCGCTGCGCGCCGTCTCCTCATTCACGTCGCCGCGAGCGTGGGCTTTCAGCCTCATCGGTATTCACGAATATCTCAGCCAGCGCGGCGGCGATCGCTTCACCAGCGATCTGCGCCAGAATCTGATGGAGCGGCTTGTGTCGATCTTCGACCAGGTGGCCCAACCCGGTTGGACGTGGTTTGAGGAGAGCCTCACTTACGACAATGCAAAGCTGGCGCACGCGCTGATTGTGAGCGGCAGCGCGACAAAACAATGGTCCGTTTGCGAGCGCGGCATGCAAGCTTTGCGTTGGCTGGTAGGCGTGCAGACATCGCGTCATGGCTATTTGCGGCCTGTTGGCAGCAATGGATTTTATCCCCGGCATGGCGTGCGGGCGGAGTTCGATCAACAACCGATTGAAGCGCAGACCACGCTGTCGGCTTGCCTGGAGGCCTACCGGCTGACAGAAGACCCATGGTGGCATGAGCAGGCGCAAATCGCCTTGGATTGGTTTCTGGGTTGGAACGATCTTGGATTACCGCTCTATTGCCCGGAGACAGGCGGTTGCCGCGATGGGCTGCACCCTGACCGCAGCAATGAAAACCGCGGTGCCGAATCCACGCTGGCGTTTTTGCTTTCCATGGCGGAGATGCGGCTGACGCAGACTCCCAAGAGTTGCCAGAAGCGGGCGCGGATGGCCGCCGCAGGCGCACAGTGAAGACGATCGACGTAGTGCGCAGCAAAGTAATTCTGGATCCGGACCGGACCCACGTGCTTGCCCGTCCATTCCGGTTGATGAGTGACAAGCGCTCGATTAAGATCACCGCTCGTGTGATGGCGCTACCGGAAGAAGATGTGCATGCGCTGCTGGAAGGAGTTCGCATCGAGTTCGGCGGCCGCCAGGTGAAGATCGACGACTTTCTGATGCGGCGGTATAACGAAGTGAGCCCCTGTTTACTGAATGGCCAGGTTCTGTCAGAAGAAAGAAAGTTGCTGCTTGGCGGATATTTCACGCACGAGTATTCCTTTGAAGCCGCCGCGTTGTTCAATCCCTCAATGGTGCCGCACCCGGATCAGTCCAATGTGCCGGAGGGATCGTTGCGTTTTGTTCTAAGCTTGCGCGCCACGGCGGAGGGGCATGTATCGTCCATCGCATTTCGCAGCGGCACGGTGGATATAAGTGGAGCTATTACCATGGACGTGCCTTCGCGGTACAGCCTGGAACCCGAGCAGGTTCCGAACTCCGTTTATCAGAAGCCATTGTTCACGCGAAAGTTGATGGAGCTTCGGTTGCTGGGCGATTTCAACAAAGCGGTTTTAGATGGTCTGCCTGAAGCGTTCACGCTGGACGAGTTGCGCGAGCGCCTTGTTCGCATCCAGAATGAATTGCCGGTGCTGGAACAAGAAACGGCAAAGACCACTGCAAGGGAAACCGTCATGCTGGCGCAATCGAATTATCAAGTTGCGTTCAGGCCGGAATCGCGACTGTCGGAGCGGGTTCTATTTCCAATTACTCCATCGCAGAGCAATGGCATTGAAGACGCTCGATTTGTTCTCTTCACGAAGGAAGATGGCGTTAAGACCTATTTCGCAACCTATACCGCCTATGACGGCAAGATGATATTGCCGCAAATGCTGCAGACCTGTGACTTCCTCAAGTTCCATTTCAGCACCTTGAATGGGCCGGCGGTGGAGAACAAAGGGATGGCACTGTTCCCGCGAAAAATCAAAGGCCAGTATGCGATGTTGGGACGGCAGGACGCTGAGAACATTTACGTGATGTTTTCCGATCATATTCACTTTTGGGATTCGATGCAGTTGATTCTGGAGCCCGTATATCCGTGGGAGTTTATCCAGCTGGGTAACTGTGGATCTCCGATTGAAACCGAGGCGGGCTGGCTTGTGATCAGCCATGGCGTGGGTCCGATGCGGAAGTATTGTATCGGCGCATTCCTGCTGGATCGCGACGATCCAACCAAAGTGATCGGGCGATTGCGGGAACCATTGATCAAGCCGAATGCACAGGAGCGCGACGGCTATGTGCCGAACGTTGTGTACTCGTGCGGAAGTCTTGTGCATGGAGGCTTGCTCATACTGCCATACGGAATCTCCGACTACGCCACGACCTTTGCAACCATGCCTCTAGAGCAGGTTTTGGCGGCAATGGAATAGTGCCGGCCTCACCATCATTGAAGGCGGCGGTTGTGGTGGCTCATCCCGATGATGAAATGCTTTGGTGCGGCGGGTACATTCTTGCGCATCCAGAATTCCAATGGCGCATCGTGACGTTGTGCCGGGCATCCGACGCGGATCGCGCACCGAAATTCCGCCGCGTGCTGGAGCAATTGGGCGCGGTGGGAGAGATGGCGGACTTGGATGACGGCGCCTCTCAAACCGCTCTGCCGCGTGAAGCCGTCGAAGATACGGTGGAATGCTTACTGGCAGGCGTTCATTACGAGCTTATTCTGACTCATGGTCCACACGGTGAGTACACAGCCCACCGCAGGCACGAAGAGTGTTCCCGTGCCGTTGCAGAGCTGTGGGCGACCGGCCGTGCATTCACCAACCGGCTTTGGTGCTTTGCTTATGAGGATGGGGGAGCGGCATACACGCCCCGCGTGCGCCAGGATGCGAACCGGCGCGCGCTTCTGCCTGATAGTATCTGGGCGGAGAAATACCGCTTGATCACCGAAGTCTATGGGTTCGCAGCGGACAGTTGGGAAGCGCGGACTACTCCGCATGAAGAAGGGTTCTGGTGCTTTGATTCGGCCCAAGCCGCGGCACGCCGCACCCGCACTAAAACACATTTATGAAAGTTCTCGTCTTAACTGAGTATCCGCCTTCGGCGGCCGGCCTTTCCACGCAAGGGCAGTTGTTCTGCAAAGGCCTGGAGGAAATTGGCGTTGACGTGCATCCCGTGCACTTTGAATCACCGCAGGAAAAAGAATGGTATTACCGCTGGTTCAAGCCCGACGTTGCCGTAGGCATTGGATTTTGGGGACATGTTCCGCATCTGGTTCTGCATCCGCAGCAGTTTGGGATAACGGCCATCCCATGGCTGGTGGCAGATGGCTACATCGCCGCACACCAGGATGTTCTCAACGCATTGCCGCTGATTCTGGTCACCTCCAACTGGGTGAAGGAAGTCTATATGCGGGATGGTATCAAGGGCGACAACATTGAGGTGCTGCCAGTGGGTTGTGACACTGATGCGTTTGTTCCGCGCAGTGCCGATGATCCGAAGGTTCGTTCGATTCGCGAGGCCTTGGGAGTGGCCGATGACCAGCTCATGATCCTGACCGTGGGCGGCGACGCGGCGTCAAAAGGCGCGCAGGAGGTCATGCATGCACTGGCACAGCTTAACGGAACTGCGTCGGACTGGCGGTATATTTGCAAAGTATGGCCGCAGCCGCGCACGGTCCAGCAAAACCTGGTTGACCTGGAATTGGCTGCATCTCTGGAGATTGGTGACAAGGTCACCTACTCAACCAATGTTGTCTCACACAACTTCATGCCCTATTTATTGGCCGCCTGTGACATCTACGCCGCGCCATCCAGGTTGGAAGGGTTCGGTATGATTCAGGTAGAGGCCAACGCCTGCGGCAAGCCGGTGGTGGCCATCAATGCCATGGCATTTCTGGACACGATGGTGCATGGCGAAACGGCATTTCTGGCAGGAGTCGCCGAGGAGCGCAAGATTACCCAGGCCACCTACGGCGAAGGCCACGGCATCGACAACAGCGATCGAATCGTATTTCCATATGCGCGCACTGCTGAGTTTCGTGCCAGTTCAGATGACATCGCCAGGTATTTGCTGATGCTCATGAACGATGCAGGCCTGCGGCTGAGGATGGGCCAAGCGGGCCGAAAGCGTGTGGTGGAGCTGTTCGACTATCGCCAGGTTGCGAAGCGTTTTGTGCAGATCGTTTCCGGCAGATTGGGGATTCAATAGCTCATGAACATTAATGAAAGAGCATCGATTGCCGCGGCGAAAAAGGCCGCACTGGAGATCCTGCTGCATAACGCGCGAGGGCCCGTGCAAGGGCTGCCGCGTACCGCAGGCTGGGGATATCCGGAGCCTTACACGCGAGATTTGATGATCTCCGCGCTCGGCTTTCTGGCCACAGGCAACGCAGAGCTTGCCGATGCGCTGCGGCGAACGTTGGAAGCGCTGGCTGTAAACCAGACCCGGCTCGGACACATTCCATCGCTCGCCCACGATCCGGCCGACCGCGGCGCCAGTGACACCACTCCGCTGTTCCTGTTCGGCCTTGCACTGTATCGAAGAGCCGCGAATCCGCCGGACTTTCTTGACGAGGCGGCACAGAAGGCGCTCACGTGGATGCAATATCAAAGCCCTGACGACATGGTAATGGTTACGCAGTTGCCGACCAGCGACTGGCGCGACGAGCAATGGGTATTAGGTTATGGACTGTACGTGAATACCGTGGTGTATGCTTATCTATTGCTCTATGAGCAGGACGAGTCCGCGTCACAATTGCGTGAAATGATGAACCGCGTGGAGATCATTGGGGAAGCGAAAAACCCGCATCAGCATGAAGGGCTCGTGTCGCCCAACAAGCCTTACTACGCACTCTATTCTTACAAAATCTATAATAGCGACCGGTTTGATTTGTTGGGCAACAGCCTGGCGATTCTGACCGGGATCGCTTCGCCTGACCGAGCCAGTAAGATCGTCGCCTGGATTGAAGAGGAGTGCGTCGCGATGGGCATCCGCGGAGAGTTGGCGGTAGAGTTGCCACCGTGTTTGTTCCCTTACATACGGCCCCAACACTCTGATTGGCGTCTGCGATACGCGAAGTACAACCAGCCAGGCGACTATCACAACGGAGGCGTCTGGCCATTTGTCTGCGGGTTCTACGTGGCGGCATGCGTTGCTGCAGACCGGCAAGAACTGGCGGAGGAGAAACTATTGGCGTTAACCGCGCTGGTCAAACCCTGGCATGAGGACAAAGCCGAGTGGGGCTTCAATGAGTGGATCAAGGCGCAGACCGGCAATCCGGCAGGCAGAGACTGGCAGACATGGTCGGCGGCGATGTACCTGTATGCCGCGCAATGCGTGGAAACGCAGAGCACGCCGTACTTCGATGAGATCCGCGCGGCTTCACTTCCAGGTAGCAAACATAGCGCAACTCGCTAACGTCATGACGACGACAGTGATCCAACCGAGCACAGCCAGCCAAAGGGGATTAGCGCGCTCTCCCATGATCTTCGGATTGCTGGTCAACAGCAACACGATCACGATCAGCGGCGGGGCCAGCACACCATTCAACACGGCCGCCCAAAACAGCATGGAGACAGCGTTGAAGCCGGCATAGTTGAGCCCAAGCCCAAGCACCAGGCCGGCGGCGATGACTCCGTAGAATTCGCGGGCATGATCGGGGCGGTCCGCCAGCGACCCGTTCCACGCAGCTGCTTCCGCAACGGCGTAGGCGCTGGAACCTGCAAGGACAGGCAATCCGAGCATGCCCGCGCCGATCAAGCCGATGCTGAAGAGCCAGTACGCGCCGCTGCCTGCCAACGGCAGCAGGGCTTCGGCGGCATCCTGCGCGGTAGAGATCGTTGTCTTGCCGTGCGCGTGCAAGGTGGCGGCAGTAGTGAGGATGATGAAGTACATGATCAGGTTTGAAAAGAACATGCCTGTCACCACATCGTTTCTGGATTTTCGCAATTCCGCATTGGTGGCGCCTTTGCGTGCTGACAACGTCAATTCCCCCTGCGCAACTTCTTCTTCGACTTCCTGCGATGCCTGCCAGAAGAACAGGTAGGGGGAGATGGTAGTTCCGAAGATTCCCACCAGTGTTGCCCAGTACGCGCCCGTCCATTCCACATGCGGGATGAGCGTTGCGTGGAGCACAGCGGACCAATCCGGCTTGGCGAAAAACGCTGCGATGACGTATGAAAAAAGCACGAGCGTCATCCACTTGAAGATTCTCGCAATTTGGTAATACGACGACCAGATAAGGAAAGAGCCGATAAGCAGGGCATAAAGAGGCGTCCAAACAATGCTGGAGATGCCCGTTACCATCTCAGTCACTTTGCCCATACCGCCCAGATCGGCTCCAATGTTTACGGTGTTGGCGACGATCAGCAGGCCGCATGCCGCCCACAACACCCAGCGCGGATATTGCCGGCGGATGACGCCTGCAAGTCCTTCGCCGGTCACCATCCCCAAGCGAGCGCACATCAGTTGCACTGCCGCCATTAGCGGAAAGGAAAACAGTGCTGTCCATAGCGGAGCATAACCGAACGCAGCTCCGGTTACTGAATACGTTGAGATTCCCGATGGATCGTCATCGGCTGCGCCAGTTACTAAGCCGGGGCCGAGGCGAGCGAAGAAACGAAAGAAATGCCGCGGTCCGAGCCCGCTACGAGGCAGCACTACTCAGATTCCTGCCAGTGCTACGGCTTGAAAAGTCGAACCATCGCACGGGAGCACTACGTTCGGCTAAGGTCGCGTCCTGGCAGGTGGTGCAATAAGCGATGCATGGTTCAGCGGCTAATAAGTGCGGAGAAATCTTCTCTCCGCAATCGACACAGATCCCATACGTTCCTTTGCCAATGCGGCGAAGCGCGGCTGCAGCTTCGTGCAACCGGGCTTCATCCGGGGAGAGCGACACTGCAGCCTGTTCATTCTGCAATATCGCTCGAATTGATTTCAATTCAGTCCTGGTCATAAGTACGCATTGCTTCCTTGTTCAGAACTCGTCGCACGTGAAGTTCCGAACTGAGCCTCATTGCGGTTGGCATGGAGGAGGTCCACTATGCCCCCTTCGAAGTTCCGGCTACCCCCACTGGCAGATATAAGTCGGGTTTGTTGTCGAATTTCTCTTTGCAGGCAGGCCCGCAGAAGAAAAACGACTCCCCTTTATATTCCGTCCGCCCGGCAGCCGTTGCCGTTTTGACTGTCATTCCGCAGACCGGATCTGAAGCTGTTAGTGTATTCATCATTGTGCGACTTCCTTCTAAACTGTCCCCCGGCGTCCGGAGATAATATTGACGATGAAAACAGCGACGGCCAAAACCAACAATAAGTGGATGAGGCTCCCCCCAACGCTGAAGCTAAAGCCCAGCAACCACAAAATCAGGAACACAGCAACCAAAGTCCAAAGCATTTATTTCTCCTGTGCGAACGATTCTCGTATAGCGATCACTTCTCTGCGCCGCGCTTAGTTTGAAGAAGAAGTTGCCTTCATAACCTTAATCTGCAGCTCGTTAACTACTTGCTGCACGTTTGGAACCGCGGTTGCCAATGCCTCCGCGCGAGCACGGCTGGTCTGCGAACGAACCTCGCCGGTGAGGGTGACGACGTGGTTCTTGACGGAATAGCTCACGTGATCATTGAGCTTATGTTTAACCAATTCCGCATGCAAATTGCTTTCAATCCCTTTATCCAGATCAGAATTGATTGTCTTGGAAGCGCCCTCGGAACCGGGGGTGACTACTGCTATCTCGTTGGAGATTACAAGGCCTGGGGCGAGGGACCGCGCAACTTCGGCTGCCTTTGATTTCTCGCCATCTACGTCAACATGGCCGCCGAGCGTCACAACGCCTTTTTCGTTATCCTGATTTACCGAGACAGCCTTGAGGCCGGCATTCTCGAGCGATGCACGAATAGTGGCGGATACATCGGCGGGAGATTTGGAAGTTAAACGAGAGCAGCCGGTGAGGCTTCCGATTGCGAGAACCGCTGCTATCGATATTACAAGTTTCATATTTTTCCTTTGATATAGCTTCGATCAATCGAAATAGAGAGCATGGCGAGGGCCGCGGCAGATTACATTGCTCGCACCAAGGATCGGGCAGAATGGCAAACTCTACGGCCGAGTGGCACTCGGCCTTTTGACTGCATTTGGCATGGATCTGCCTCCCGACATGCCCAATCGGAATACGTCTTCCTACTTCAGTATTCGTTCAACGGAAGGATTTCATAATGTGTCGGAATTTTGAAGACACTTTAAGTAAACGAAGAGCGGCAATGCTATCAAGACTTGGAGAGGCGTTGCAGTTGATCCAGTTTTAAGCAAAGGCCGATTGCCACTCGCCCGCAGATTGCCAATCTGGCACGTCGGCTGAACATCCTCACCAAAAAGGTAGAAACTCCAGGCCTCAGCACCCGTGCCGAGGCTTGGCGCAGGTGTTGAAAGCAAGGCGACCCAATGAGTCGGGATGCGGCAGAGTGAGACTCTGCGCCAAGTCGATGGCTGCAATGTTATATTTGTGCGGTGCTTAAGCAACCGCTGCAGGTAAACACCACCAGATCAAGGCGGCCTTCAACGCATCCACCACCACAAGGTACGCACCCACGGCAACGATAAGGCCAGCCCGAATCGCTCTACTTGCGCCTGAGTCAGACACGGGAGAGAATTTCAGTGCTTGGCGGCATGCTTCTTCGGCGCTGCATGAGCGCGAATAGCTACGCCATTGACCTCTTCCGCCTCAATCACCATATGGCCGCCAACCATTGGCTGGGTCGCGCCATGGCCTTTGACTTCCATGCCCACCTTCAGCTTCAATGTTAGTGCGCCTTTGGGCTTGAGGTGCAGAAAATCACCGCTTTCAAGCAATCCGCCATTGACCTCGCCATGCAATGCATAATTCAGCCGCTCAACGCGGCCTGAAAATTCGTGCCGCTCAATCTTTCCGTCTTCTGCCGGAAAGCCGTCGGCACTCACTACGCGGACCAGGCGGAAGACAACGTGTGCCGGCTTTCCCCGTGGTTCTTCGGGCTCAACCACAACCGAGATCTCTTCGCCTGTTTTCAGGCCCTGATCAAAGGACTTTGGCCGTTCCTTGTGCAAATTGACCTGCACGAGCCGCTTTCCGGTTCGCAGCAGAAAGCCGTCGTAGTTTCCCTTGGGGCTGAGATTCAGCGCTTCGATGGTACCTGTCTTTTTCATGACCGATTAACTAGCATGCTGATCGCCAATGCGCTGAGGCACCGCACGAAAAGTAATTTGCAGCCATCAACGTGGCGTAGCGTCTCACTCCGGCGTGTCCCGACTCATCGGGACGCGCCGGGCAGGAGTGCCCGCGCCACGTGGTTCCTAAGCCGGCTATTTAGCCAGTTGACCGCGCAGCTCCTGCAACTTGCTCTTTTGTTCCGCACTCAACTCCGGCATGCTCATTTTCAGATCCTGCATTGTCTGAATCACCACGTGCGACACGATGAGCCGCGCATTATATTTGTCATCGGCCGGCACAATATGCCATGGCGCGCTTTTCTTGCTGGTCGCCTGAAGGCAATCTTTGTACGCCGTCATGTACTCATCCCAGAATTGCCGCTCGGCCATATCGGCCAGGCTGAATTTCCAGTTCTTGTCCGGTTGATCGATGCGTGCCAGAAAGCGTTTTCGCTGCTCCTCCTTCGAAAGATGAAGAAAGAACTTGATTACCCTGGTACCGCTGCGATAGAGGTGTTTTTCGAAATCCACGATTGAGCGGTAGCGCCCTTCCCAGATCGTCTTGCGCTTCGACAGCTCTGGCGGCAGCTTTTCCGCCAGCACCAGTTCAGGATGCACCCGAAGAATCAGCACTTCCTCATAATACGAGCGATTGAATACGCCGATGCGTCCGCGCGAAGGCAATTTGCATGTGGTGCGCCATAGAAAATCGTGATCCAGTTCTTCGGCGCTGGGATGCTTGAAACTGTGCACTTCGCACCCCTGCGGATTGATGCCGCTCAGCACGTGGCCGATGGCACCGTCTTTACCCGCCGCATCCATCGCTTGAAAGATCAACAGCACGGAGTACCTGTCTGACGCGTACAGCAGGCGCTGCAGGGAACTGAGCTTTTCGACATCCTTCGACAGCAGCTCCTTGTAGTGCTTTTCCGATTTGTATAGCGGCCCTATGTTTGTGGCCCATTTTTCAAGGTGGACCGGCTTTCCGCTCAAGGCACGGAAGTCTTCTTTATCAAGTTTCATGAGCGGGTTTTCCGATCCAAACATGCCAGAATCGTTTCCACAACAAGCTTCGTATCGTCAGGTCCGCGCACGGCGATGCACACAACACCGGCTTCCTTGGCCGGATAATCATTGCCACCCTCAAACAGTGCATCGCCAATGAATAGCATGTCGTCAATGGGAATCCTCAGTATGTCGCGCAGCTTTCGAATCCCATAGCCCTTGTTGATTCCTGGCTTGGTAACATCGATGGAAGTTGCTCCACCCATGCGCACGGAAAACTCCGGAATCGTTGTGTCCAACATCTCCTTGAGAAGTTTTCGCTTCGCGAAATCAGGATCCCACCGTATTTTTTCTGCCAGCGGAGCCTGCTGGCCTAGTGCCGAAAACGTGATCTGGCTGCCGCGATCCTCAATCGTCTCACCCCACACCTGCATCGGGTGGAAGCCGGCTGAGGCAATCGCGTAGGTCAGCGCGCTGATGATCTTGCCTTTTTCCGCCGGGGTAAAATCCTCCGAATAGATCCGCTTCCAATCTCCCGAGTAGCGGAAAAACTTCGTGCCGCAGGTGGGCAGCAACGCCAGGTTCGCCAACCTCTGGCCGTGCGTAAGATGGGCCAACAACTGCGTCTCGAATTGCGGCCAATCGGCGCCTGAAATCACTGCTACTTTGAAGTTGTCGAGCAGGTCGTTGAGCAGTGCTGCCATGCCGGCGTCAAGCGCAGCTTTGCTTTCGGCGAGTGTGCCGTCCAGGTCAAATACAATCAGTTCTTTCAAGAAATGAGGTCCTCGCCGCTTACGCTGATTCAGGCAATGCAATTTCCAACAAAACAACCGGAGTTTTTGGCTTGAACAAGCACACGCCAAGCTCCGAAGGCAAAAGCATAACACTACCCTTCTTTATCGCGAAAGATGCCCTTCCACACTTGACATGCCCGTTACCCTCGATGCAAACCAACAGGCGCGGCACATCCGGGGTTCCAACGGTAAACGGTAAGAGACCCGTTAATCGCCACACGCGAAAATGTTTGCAATCGAACAGGCGCCTTCGTTCCACGGGTCCGTCCTCTTCGAGCACCGGCTGCACAAGCCCGGCAAGATGCTCGGAGAAATCGATACTCGCGATCGCTTTGTCCACCTGCAGCGACCTGGGCTTGCCGGTCTTGGGGTCAACTCTGCCCCAGTCGTCCAGGCGAAACGTCACATCGCTGTTCTGTTGCACCTCAAACACAACCACGCCATTGCCCATCGTGTGCACAGTCCCGGCGGGCAGGAAGACGGCATCGCCGTTCTTGGGAACGAAGCTGGTGAGTTGATCCACAACTGCCCCGCTGGCAATGGCCCGGCGCAGACCTTCGTCAGAGGTGCCTGCTTTCAGGCCTGCAAAGATGCGGCTCTCGTCGCTGGCATCCAGCACCACCCAAGCCTCGGTCTTCCCGGTCTCTCCTTCAGGCAGCAGATCTAGGTGCTCATCCGATGGATGCACCTGGACGGAAAGCATGCCTTTAACGTCAAGGAATTTCAGCAGCAGCGGAAAGCGTGGGAATCGCTTTGCCAGCTTGCCCATCATCTGCTCCGGATACTTCTGCAGTAGCTGGTTGATTGACC
The DNA here is from genome assembly GCA_903881085.1 of uncultured Acidobacteriia bacterium. GTDB lineage: Bacteria > Acidobacteriota > Terriglobia > Bryobacterales > Bryobacteraceae > CAIRSA01. The sequence goes on along the minus strand of CAIRSA010000443.1, from coordinate 51,047 downwards.
AACCTTTCAGTGCCCCATTGGAGACAAGGCTTCGATGGTCATCGCGGTCGCTGAGGACCCAGGCTTCGCCAATCGGATCGTGGCCCGGCAACACCATCGTCAGCAAACTGGCAAGCCGTTGCCCTCCCCACGGCCGGTATTCGTAAATGGGCTCAAATTGCATCGGATATAGGATTGCTTTTTGCATTTCAATTACTAGCGGGATGCCCCAAACGGGAGGAATGACAAGCTGTCGCTCATCACGAAAATCAGAATGGCTGCGAACATTAGGACCAGCGCAATCCAAAACTTCCAGTCAAGGTGGGCGCGCCTCCAATAGGGGCTCTCAGGCAAGGGATGCCGGATGCTGGCTGGATCCGGTCCTTCGTTGCCGTGGTGCAGCCGCTCGCTATTGTTCATTGATCCTCTTCCTTCCCTGTTCGAACACCCATCATTTCCATTTCCGGCGTGTATGCGCCTCGCCGTGCCGCCTGATTGCAAGCTGCGCGATGATGCAGCGCCTGCTGTGCCAGAAAAACCTGCGTGTCATAGCCGCGCCAAATCTCCAGCGCCGACTGCTGCAGCGCGCGCGCAAACGAGAAGGACAAGGCCCATGGCAGCTGCGATTTGTACCCTTCATTCATGGCATTCAGATGTGCCGAAGCATCCGACGCCAATTGGCCGCCAGACAAAAACGCAATGACGGGAACAGCCGCAGGCACCGTGCGGCGGAGACATTGCATGGTTGCACTGGCCACTTCCTCCACCGGGTTCTGCGCACTGCACGCCAAACCAGCAATCACCATGTTTGGCTTCAAAACCATGCCTTCAAGCATCACGCGCTGCGCCGACAACTCGGCGAACACAGTGCGCAAGGCGACTTCGGTAACCTCGCCGCAGCGTCCCATCGTATGGTCCCCGTCCATCAGCACCTCCGGCTCCACAATCGGAACCAGTCCAGCCTCCTGGCACAGTGCGGCGTATCGGGCCAACGCCTGCGCATTCGCTTCGATGCAGCCGCGGCTGGGAATGCTTTCGCCGATTTTGATTACTGCCCGCCATTTCGCAAAGCGCGCGCCGAGCAGAAAATACTCTGCGAGGCGGCCGCGCAGGCCATCCAGGCCTTCCGTGATTTTTTCACCTGGATAACCCGCCAGGTCCTTGGCGCCGAGATCGACTTTGATACCCGGAATCATTGCTGCATCGATCACCACCTCTCCCAGTGGCGTACCGTCCTTCCTGGTTTGGCGAATGGTTTCGTCGAAGAGGATCACTCCGCTGATGCAATCCCCAAGACAAGGCGTTGTCAGCAGCAGCTCGCGATAAGCACGCCGTGCTTCCACCGTCTCCGGTATCCCCAGTTTGCGAAACCTGCTGTTGCAGGTTGGATTGCTCTCATCCATCGCCAGAATGCCTTTGCCGCCGGCGGCGAGGGCTTTGGCCGTATCCATCAACGCTTGTGAATTCATTTAAAGGCTTTCAATATTGCTTCGAATTTTGCATGCAGCGATTTGTCGTTCGGCGTCACAGCGGGGATTACCTGATCGATGTGCAATAGTTCATACACCGCAAGTTGCGCCGCCCGCACGGAATATTCCACGGTGAAGACAACGTCGTCAGCAATCTCAACGAACTGGCTGACAAAGGCCAGATTCTTTGAGCAACAAGGCACCGGCAGCGGCCTGTCATTGCGCAGACGAGGCATAAACATGCTGGTGATATACGGCATTCGGCATGGAATGCAGTTGGCCGTGGCGACTGTCAGCATCTCGAAGCGTAGATGCCCGCACAGTTCCTGCAGAATCTCCTCGCCATTGCAGTCCTCCATCGATTTCGCCACGAAGTTGCCCACTCGATCTGGAAACAACGAATAACCCCAGAAGGCCTGCACGCCTTCCGGTTGCCTGGGAAAGTGCGGCTGGTGAGCGAGTACGATCGACATCAGCCAGTTCGAATCTTTGAATGTAACCAACCCGCCGGTGCCTGCTTCATTGCCGCTGAACTCTTTCATCTGGTCAAAGAAATCAGGAGACATCAGCGTGACGGTAAACGACTCCCAATTCGACTGCGCGATGCTGCTGTTGAAGACAGCGGGGTTTCCGAACTCCGGCTGGTCCTTGGCAAGATCCTCCCAAATGGCCCAGCTTTTGCAATCGGCTTTTTCCAGTTTCGCCGGAGCGCTGGACATGGAGCCCAAGCTGGAAGCATCCGTCATCGAGCCGTTCTGCAGGAAGACGACGTCGTCCTCGTGCACGCTAAGCGTTTCCCGCACGCCTGACCGTTGACATTGAATTCCGGTAACAACGAGCTGATTGTCTTCCTTTTTGTGGTCGAGTTTCGTTACGGTGCAATCCATCACGAAGTTGACGCCGTGCATTTGCAGCCATGACAGCAGCGGCATCACCAGTGAGTCGTATTGATTGAAGATGGTTCGCTTCACGCCGGCCAGTGTTTCAATGCGCGAAAACTCAAGCAGAAAGCGATGCAGATAGCGCCGGAACTCAACCGCGCTATGCCATGGTTGAAAAGCGAATGTGGTGGACCACATATACCAGAACTCAGTTCTAAAGAAGGCGGGTGAGAGCCAATCGGTAATGCGGCTTGCCCCCAGATTCACTTCGTCTTCCTCGCTGAGTCTGAGTAACTCCATTCGATCCTCCATGGAAAAGCCCATGGAATGCACAGGGACCTTGGCGCGGCGGCGATCTACGAGTCGCGCCATGCAGTTCGATTGATGTTGCTCGTTGAATTCCACGGTCTCTTCAAAGACCGTCTTTCCAGCGTTGAGCAAAGACGGAATCGACCTGAACAAATCCCACGTGCATTCGTAGTTGTCGGTGGTCAGCATGCGGCCACCGCGCATGGAATAGCCGCCACTTGGCAGGCCAGCGCCGTCAAGACTCCCGCCCAGAAGCGATGCGGATTCGAGTATGGTGATGTTCTCGCCCAACACGCCGCCATCGCGGATCATAAATGCGGCCGCCGCTAAGGAGCCGATGCCTCCGCCGATTAGATAGGCCTTCGAAGAGTTGTTCATCGGTAAAAAGCTAGCAGCTCTGCTACCAAGGCAATTTCGCCATCGATTGCAAGGAAATGCGCGATGCGGCCGATCTCGCTGGTACTACGTTCTGACCATATACGGTCACGTGACCGCGCCCCGTCGAGTTACTATGCCACTTACAAGCCCGGGACGTGTTGGTGTGGCAACTCGCTCCCTTATGGTCGCGGCTCGGAAATAGTGCACCATCACCGAGCCGCGACCATTGATACTTCACGCCATAAAGCATTGGCCCACAGAGTGCCTAGTCAAAGGTGGATTTCTCGCACAAGAAGGAACAGGTATGCACAAGCTACACCAGGAAATAGCCCGGCTTCACGCGCTTGCGTCGCAGTCTCACCGCACCGCATCGGAACACAACGAAAAGGGCGTAAGCGCCACGGGCAATTGGCATGCGGAAAGAGCAGAGCAATATGCCAATCGCGCATATGAGTTGTCAAAAGAAGCGCACAACAAATCTGGAAGGTTAGGAACACTCTAATGGCAAATGGATACAATCACATACGTGCAGCCGAGCTGCACGACATAGCCCAGCACGCTCATGCCAAGAGCGCCGTGGCACATGAGAAACAGGATCACAAGACCGGCCACGAACGATCCCAAAAGGCCTTGGAACATTCCGAAGCGGCTTTCTACAAGTCCGTCGAGGCACATCAGGAAGCAGCGAAAGAGGCTTCCCTTTCCGAGCAGAAGCCGTGAACGCCGTGGCTCATGGGCGGTTGAGACTCGTTAGCTCAGTGCTGTTTGTATCGGCAGCGCTGATTGCCCAACAACCGCCGCTGGCCCCTCCACCAGGCCAGCAGCTGAGCCCCGATCAGTTGGACGGAATGGTGGCTCCCATCGCACTCTATCCGGATCCGCTAATCAGCCAGATCATGGTTGCGTCCACGTATCCGCTCGAACTGGTGCAAGCCTCGCAATGGCTTCAGCGCAACTCGGGGATCTCAGGGGCTGCCCTGGCCCAGGCAGCCGAACAGCAGTCGTGGGATCCCAGTGTGCAGGCGTTAGTTCTCTTTCCGGACTTGGTAAAGAAGTTGAACCAGGACATAACCTGGACCACCAATCTCGGCAATGCCTTCCTGAATCAACAGGCGGACTTAATGGATGCGGTTCAACGCATGCGCCAGCGGGCACAGGAAGCGGGCAAGCTGGCAACAACCTCGCAACAAACTGTTTTCAGCAACAATGACGGCGGCCGTCAGGTGATTGTCATCCAGCCCAGCGATCCGCAAGTGATCTACTTGCCTGAATACGATCCGGTGTATATATGGGGACCGCTGCTCTACTATCCGTATGCCAGTTGGTATTATCCTCGCGCCTATTTTGGCTTCGGAATCGGCATTCCCATCGGCGCTTATTTTGGCGGCGGATGGGGCGGCTGGGGCGGTTGGGGTTGGAATCCAGGCTGGGGTAATCGCACCGTCATCGTCAATAACAACTTCATCCACCGTCATAATTTCAACCCTGCCCGTGGCGGCGGTTTGAACGGGCGGAACGCGTGGTCGCACGATCCATCTCATCGTCAGGCAGTGCCATATTCGAATCCGACCCTTTCGACTCGCTACGCAGGCGGGGTGCGTCAGAGTTTGCAGTCGCGTGCGGCTGCAGCACAAGCTCAGATGCGAAATACCAACCCGGGTTCCGGAGCGGAGCGAATGGGTAACCGGCAGATACCGCGCAGCGCACCGAACGCAAATCGCAGTGCATTCGGCGGTGTGAGGGAAGGCGGCGCCGCGCGCGTCCAGAGCGACCATGGCTACTCCAGCATGGGCGCTGCACGCAGTGGAGGCGGAGCGCCTCGGGGCGGGGGAGCACCCCGTCAAAGTGGCGGGGGTAATCGCGGTGGAGGGCATCGCTAATCGCGAGACGAGATCATGATGAAATTACGATTAATCGATGTTACTGCCGCAATTCTGTTTGCGGCACTTACTCTAAAGGCCGCACCCGCAGTTGCGCAACGTACCTTTTCGACGCCGGCCGAGGCCGTTCACGCTGCGATCGAGGCTGCTGAACGAAACGACAGCGCCGCATTGCTGGAACTCTTTGGCCCGGGCGGCAAGGACATTGTTGAATCGGGCGATCCGTCCGACGATAAAGAGAACCGCGCTGAATTCGCCCGCGCGGCGCATGTGCGGTTGCAGTTGGATGAAGAATCCCAGTCGCCAAACAGGGTCACATTTTCGGTTGGGGAACAGGACTGGCCATTTCCTGTGCCGCTGGTTCGCAAAGACGGAAAATGGCGGCTGGATTCTCAGGCTGGCCGCATGGAGATTCTGGCGCGCCGCGTTGGCCGCAACGAACTGAACGCAATAGAAGCATGCCGGGGCTACGTGGAGGCGCAGTTGGATTACTCGGCGGCTTCGCATGACGGCGATGGCATGCTGAAATACGCGCAAAAAGTCTTCAGCACTCCCGGCAAACAAGATGGTCTGTATCTGGGTGATTCACCCAATAGCCTGGTCTCGCGAGCCTTCGCCGATGCTGCAACGGCGAACCTGTCTACAGGCGGTAAGCCTGCGGAGCCATATCATGGCTATTATTTCCGCGTCCTGAAATCGCAGGGCCCTGACGCTTCCGGAGGCGCCTTTGAGTACCTGGTGGATAGCAGGATGATCGGCGGCTTCGCACTCGTTGCGTGGCCGGCCGACTACGGCATTTCTGGAATTCGTACCATGATCATCAATCACGATGGCTTGGTTTATGAAAAGGATCTGGGAAGCGCCACAAGCGCACAGGCTCGCCTCATCGTGCGTTTCAACCCCGATAGATCCTGGCGTCCTGTCGTACTTGAATAGACTGAGAACCGCTCTCTCACGGTCGCGGTTCCTAAATTGCCGCTTCTAGCAGCATTCACTCATCGCACGGGCCTCCAATTGCATTGCTTAATAACAAGGAGTAACACAACATGCCCTTACTGAATCTCGTCGTCGTATTGATCATCGTCGGCGTCGCGCTTTCTCTTATTAATCGATACATTCCGATGGCATCGAGTATCAAGACCATCCTGAATGTTGTCGTCGTAGTTAGTGTCTGTGTCTGGGTCCTACAGGCGATGGGACTTTGGGAAGGCGTAACAAGCTTCAGGCTTCGAGGATGAAGCCCGTATTGCCAGGCGTATGACCGCAGCCGGTCAATCGACGCCAAAAGGTCATCATCGCCTGGCACAACTTGCACGCTTGCTGCTCCAAAGTGTGAGTAGCAATGACATGCAGCCTGTTTCTCCGGAAGGCCCCCAGCATGCCTTATGTAAAGTGCGGGACCGGCCTTTAGTGGCGGTCAGCAGTACCGAAAGCTTCTTAAGGAAAAACAAAATGAATTACATCAAAACAATAACCACGGTGTCCTGTCTGGCGCTCTTCGGCGCCATCCTAGCGCCAAATGCAAGCGCAGATGCTTGGAACAGAAAATCGGAGATCACATTTTCAGAATCAGTGGAGATTCCAGGAGTGCACCTCGCCGGATGGGGCGTGTTGCCCGCCGGCACATATATATTCAAAGTGATGGACTCCCAGTCTGACCGTCACATCGTCCAGATCTTCAGCAAAGACGAACTTACCCTCTACGCAACGATTCTCGCTATCCCGAATTACCGCCTGCAAGCGACCGACAAGACCGTCATGACCTTCCGCGAAAGAGCAGCCGGTCAGCCGGAAGCCTTGCGCGCCTGGTTCTATCCAGGTAGAAACTGGGGCGAGGAATTCGTTTATCCGAAGGTGAAAGCCGTCACGATCGCCAAGGAAACGAACAACCCTGTGCTTTTTACGCCTGCGGAACTTCCCGTTGAAGTCCCCGAGTCCGCACATCTCATGGCCCAGCCCATGATTGCTCAGCTACGGGAAGCACCGATCAAGGCCATGCAGCCAACCGGTGAGGAAGTGCATATCGCGCAAGTAGTCACTCCGCCGCCGCCGGCAGAGATGCAGGTAGCCTCCGCACCCGAGACTGCGACCTTGGAGCCAACCCTTCCATCGACGGCCAGCGATCTTCCGCTGCTCCTCGCGCTGGGCTTAATGGCGATCACTTCGGGATTTGTCCTCCGCTACATCGCAAGACACATCTAGTCAGGTGCTGATCATTATGGGCGCGGCGCTCCACCCGCAGGATCGCCGCGTTCCGGACGTGCAGCAAGGGGAGAAGTAGCAGCATGCGACAGCGAGTGATTCCACAACTTGCGCCATTTGGCAATGGGCGGCGCGATATCAACGCCACTTATGAGACCAAGGCCCGCGGGATGGCCGTGCTCAATTCACCCTTGTTAAACAAAGGGACGGCCTTCACGGCCATGGAGCGCAAGGAACTTGGACTCACCGGCCTTCTCCCCGCGGACATCAGTACGCTTGGGACGCAGGTGATGCGTGCCTTCGTTCAATACGATTTGCTGCCGGATGCTTTGAGCAGGAACATCTATTTGACGGCCTTGCACGATCGCAATGAGGTGCTCTTCTACAGGTTGTTTTCAGAGCACCTGCGCGAGATGATACCCATTGTTAACGACGTGACGGTAGGCATGGCGATGGAACAGTATCACCATGAGTGCCGGCGGCCGCGCGGAGTCTATCTCTCCATCGATCACATGCAGGACATGGAGGCGGCATTCACCAACTTCGGTGCCAAACCAGGCGACATCGACCTGATCCTGGCGACCGACGCCGAACGAATTGTGGGTGTCGGGGATTGGGGGATCGGCGGCATCGAGGTTTCCATCGGCAAGCTGGCAATCTATACGGCAGCAGGCGGGATCGACCCAACGCGTGTAATTCCAGTCATGCTCGATGTCGGCACCAATCGAGATAGTCTGTTGAATGACCCCATGTACATCGGCAACCGCCATGCCCGCATCCGTGGCGAGAGGTATGACGAATTTATAGAGGCATACGTCAAAATCGCAACCAGCATGTTTCCCACGGCGCTGCTGCAATGGGAAGATTTTACCCACGAAAACGGTAGACGCATTCTAACTAGGTATCGTGACCGGATCTGCACCTTTAACGATGATATACAGGGTACAGGCGCCATTACATTGGCCGCTGCCATTTCCGCTGTTCGCGCCTCAGGCACGCCACTTCGCAATCAGCGCATTGTGATCTTCGGAACAGGCACCGCGGGCTCCGCCGCCGCGAACAAGATTCGCAACGCGATGATGCGCGAGGGGCTTTCTGACGAGGAGGCGTCCAAACGCTTTTGGTGCGTTGACCGTCAAGGTTTGCTCACCAGGAGCATGATCGGGAATCTTTTGGAGTTTCAGGAATCCTACGCCCGGCCGGATGACGAAAGCCACGGCTGGAAGCACGACCTGAACGGCACGGGCATAAGCCTTGCGGAAGTTGTGCACCGCGTCAGGCCCACTATGCTGATCGGTGCTTCGGCGGTGGCGGGCAGTTTCACTGAGGCAATCGTGAAAGAAATGGCTGCACACACGCAGCGGCCCATTATCTTCGCACTTTCCAATCCGGCGGCGCGTGCGGAAGCCAACCCTGTCGACTTGATATCCTGGACGGACGGTCGCGGCCTGATCGCTTCCGGCAACTCGTCCGCACCAGTTACATATAAGGGTGTGACTTATGTGGTGGCGCAGGTCAACAACGCCATGCTGTTCCCGGGTCTGGCGCTGGGCGCCATCGTCTCCCGTGCCAGAAGGATAAGCGACGGCATGTTCGCGGCTGCCGCGAATGCCGTGTCCAGCCTGGTGACCGTGCGCCAGCCCGGATCTTCACTCCTGCCGCACATCGATGATTTGCGGCGCGTTTCCCTCACCGTGGCAATCGCTGTTGCCGAGGCCGCGGATGTCGAAGGCTTGGCCGGAACCAGAATGGATGACATCGTTCAACAGGTGCAGGACGCCATGTGGCAGCCGGAGTACCGCCACATACGGGCAATTTAACTACGGCAATTGAAAATGGATCATTCCAATCGAGTGGCGAACCGGTACCGGCTCTTCCTGGTACCTGCAAGACGGATCAGAATCAAAGTTGTAAAAAGATCCTGGTGGCGCCGCGTCTATCTGGCGCTTTGCATGGCGGCGCTTCCGTTGCTGATGATTGTTTGCGTTGTCGGCGACGCCGAACCGCAAACTCCGGAGCCCTATAAAATCAAGGTCGATGTGAACCTCGTCGTGTTGAATGCCACCGTGAGTGACCCGGCGGGAGGCTTCCCCTCGGACTTGCGTGAGCAGGAGTTCGCCGTTTACGAAGATGGTGTGCGGCAGACGATTCGAGTGTTCCGCCATGAAGACACGCCGGTCACGGTGGGCCTGGTTGTCGACCACAGTGGAAGCATGCGCAAGCGCATCCCGGAAGTAGTGGCCGCGGCGCGCACCTTTGTCAGAGCCAGCAGCCCGAGCGACGAAATGTTCGTCGTCAATTTTAATGAGAAGGTGTACTTCGGTCTGCCCGCCGCTGCGCCATTTTCCAATCGCCCCGATGAGCTTGCCAACGCCATCTCCAACACCCCCGTCACCGGCGAGACTGCGCTTTACGACGCGATTTTTCAGGCCCGCGAACGGCTCCTTACCGGCCACCTGGATAAAAAGGTACTTGTTGTCATCAGCGATGGCAGTGATAACGCCAGCAAGCACACCCTGGTCGAAATATTGGAAATGGCCCGTCATTCCAACGCAGCACTCTACACAATCGGCATCTTCGGCGACGAGGATCATGACAAGAATCCGGCCGTGCTCAAGCGCCTTTCACTGGCAACCGGAGGCGAAGCCTTCTTTCCACGCGAACTGAAAGACGTCGTAACGATTTGCGAACGTATTGCGCAGGATATTCGCCATCAGTACACCATCGGTTATGTATCTAACAACCCACGCGCAAAGCCCGGCGCCTTTCGTGTGGTCCGCGTGGCGGCTGCTTCCCCGGGAAGAGGCAAACTCGTTGTCCGCACACGCAACGGTTACATCCCCGCACCTGAATTGGCGCCTGGCAAGGACAGCGATTCCTTATGAAGCTTGTGATTCCCCGGCCGGAGATAGAATGGATGCTTCGCTGGTCGCAGCGCGCGCTGTTCACCTGCGGAATGTTTCTGCTCAGCTACTGCGCGTGTTTACTTCTTGACGCCTGGATGTTTCAACGGCAGCAGCGCAGCGAACTGGAACGAGCGTTCCAGACACAGCGGCAGGCCTCTTCCCCGGTATTGAAGACCGCGCTGCCATCGGCTCAGGCCGGTCTTATCGGCAGCATTGAAATTCCACGTCTCGACGTTTCCGTCATCGTCGTGGAAGGCACCACTCCCCGTTTGCTTCGTCGCGCCGCTGGTCACATCGCGGGTACCGCGCTGCCCGGATCGCCGGGCAATGTCGGGGTCTCCGCGCATCGCGATTCGTTTTTTAGACCCCTGAGAAACATCCGCAAAAACGACATCATCACTTTTAGGACTATACTTGGTACTTACCGCTACCGTGTTGTGTCCACCAGGATTGTCGCTCCAGAAAATGTTACCGTCCTCGATTCCGGCATCAAGCAAGTTCTGACGCTGGTCACCTGTTACCCGTTTTATTTTGTCGGCGCCGCCCCCGACCGCTTTATCGTTCGGGCCGAAAGGGTCTCCTGAAAGAAATTTCGAATAGAATTCGCAAGATTGCGTTTGTCGCCAATCATCTGCCCAGAAAATGTGGGATCGCCACGTTCACCACCGACGTGCTCGCCGCCGTGCAGGCCGCCCATCCCCAAACGCAGTGCATCGCCGTTTCCGTCAACGATCTTCCCGGCGGTTACGAATACCCCGAAGTCGTGCGCTTCGAAATTGAAGAGCAGGACCTTTCTTCCTACCTGCGCGCCGCCGATTTTCTGAATATCAGCAACGTTGACGTCGTCTGCCTGCAGCATGAATTCGGCATCTTCGGCGGACCTGTGGGCAGTCACATTCTGGCTTTGCTGCGCGAATTGCGAATGCCCATTGTGACCACGCTGCATACAGTTCTGCTCAATCCCAACGCCGATCAGCGCCGTGTCATGGATGGATTGATTTCGCTCTCTACCCGGCTTGTGGTGATGGCCGACCGCGGCCGGCAAATGCTGCAGGATATTTACCACGCTCCACCGGCGAAGATCGATCTGATTCCGCACGGCATCCCTGACGTAGGTTTTGTCGACCCCACTTATTTCAAAGACCAGTTTGACGTGGAAGGCAAAGTGGTTCTACTCACGTTTGGGCTGCTTTCGCCGAACAAAGGCATCGAGCACGTCCTCAATGCTCTGCCGCAAATCCTGGCCGAATTTCCCGAGGTTGTTTACATCGTTCTTGGAGCGACGCATCCCAATGAGTTGCGCGAGCACGGCGAAGCCTACAGGTTGAGTCTTGAGATTCTGGCGAAGAAAAACAAGATCGAAAAGAGCGTGATCTTCTACAACCAGTTCGTTGACATTGAAAACCTCAAGGAGTTCATCGGCGCGGCGGATCTATACATCACACCTTACTTGAATGAGGCGCAGATCACCTCCGGTACACTCGCCTATGCTTTTGGCGCCGGCAAGGCCGTAGTTTCCACTCCCTACTGGCACGCCGCGGAACTGCTGGCCGATGACCGCGGAGTCTTGGTTCCATTTGCCGATTCCGCGGCCATGGCGCGCGAAGTGATCGCCCTGCTCCGCGACGACACCCGCCGTCATGCCATTCGCAAGAACGCCTATCGCATCGGGCGCGATATGATTTGGAGCAATGTCGCCCAGATGTACATGCGATCGTTCGAAGCGTCGCGGCTGGAGGTAGCCGCCAAACCGCGAAAATCGCTGGCCATCAAAACGCTCGACCGGAAGCCGCGCGAACTGCCGCGCATGAATCTGACGCATTTGGCACGCATGACCGATTCCACCGGTGTGTTTCAGCATGCGATTTTCACCATCCCGAATTTTTCAGAAGGCTACTGCACCGACGATAATGCCCGCGCATTGATCCTTTCCGTGCTGCTTGGCGAACTGGGTGAGGATCCGTCAACAGTCAGATCGCTCGCCACCACCTCCGCGGCATTTCTCCAGCATGGCTTCGATCCTCGCACGCAACGCTTTCACAATCATTTGAGCTTCGACAGGCGCTGGTTGGATGAGCTCGGCTCCGAAGATTCCCACGGCCGCGCCCTATGGGCCTTGGGGACTGCGGTCGGCCGCTCTCCCTTTCGCAGTTTTCAAATGATGGCGGGCCAACTGTTCGCACTGGCGCTACCTGCTTTGAACGGCTTCAGTTCGCCGCGCGCCTGGGCCTTCGGACTCATCGGCATCCACGAATACCTGCGGCGGCTGGGTGGCGACAGCCTCGTGAATCAAATCCGCGAGGCCCTCGTCAGTCGGCTCATGGAACTCTTTGATGCAGCGTCGACCCCGGACTGGCATTGGTTCGAAGAGGAACTCTCCTACGATAACGCCAAACTGGCGCATGCCTTAATTGCCAGCGGCCATGCAACCACGCAGCCCGCTGTATTGAATCGCGGATTGCAAGTGCTGCGCTGGCTGATCGATGTGCAGATGTCCGAAAAAGGCCACTTCCGGCCCATCGGCAGCAACGGCTTCTATCGCCGCGGCGGCCAGCGCGCGAATTTCGATCAGCAGCCTGTTGAGGCACACGCCACCGTCTCCGCTTGTCTCGAAGCATATCGCGCCACTGGCGATATCTGGTGGTACGATCACGCTCAGCGCGCCTTTGACTGGTTTATCGGCTGGAACGATCTGGGGTTGGAACTCTACTCTCCGGAAACCGGCGGCTGCCGCGACGGGCTGCACGTCGACCGCGTCAACGGCAACCAGGGTGCGGAATCGACTCTCGCATTTTTGCTCTCTTTGGCCGAATTACAACTGGCTCAAAATACCCTCACGAGCTTTAAGGAAACCGCTGCCGCTGTGCTCTAACCGGCAATCGATATCTGAATGTCCAGACATCTCAAACGTATCGCCACCGTGCTCAAGCCCGATCAGACACGTGTGCTGCTTCGTCCTTTCGATCCAGGCGACTCACAACGGACTTGCGGAATCATCGCCAGAATCAAGGAGATTCCGGAACATGAAGTCGGTAGGTTGCTGAACGAAGTCGCGGCTGAGTTTTCGCAGCGCCATAGCGCCATCCAGGTTACCTTTCTCGAGCGTTACAAACAAGTCTGCGACCAGTTGGTATGCGTGGATGATTTTTCGGAACAGCGAAAGCTGCTGATAGGTTCGTTCTTTCTGGCTGAATACTCGCTGGAATCTGCGGCGCTGTTCAATCCGTCCATCGTCCAGCATCCCGATCAAACGGGCGTTCCGGAAGGCGCAGTGCGATTTGTGCTCAGCTTGCGCGCCACTGGCGAAGGCCACATTTCCTCTATCACCTTCCGCACCGGGATCATCTCAGCGAATTGCGAAATTGAAATTGACGAGCCAACCGGCTTCCTCAACGAACCGCACCAATTGCCCAATCCAAGCTACGAACAATCACTGTTCGCGCAGAAACTGGAGGAACTGGGACTCAACTCCGAGTTCACGCGCCGCGTGCTGCAACGGCTGAGCGAGTGGTTTACGCTGGATGAACTTCGCCTCAGCCTTACAGCTGAACAATTCCGCTGGCCCGATGGCAACGCTTCGATTGAGATGGCGACCGCCCAGGGGATATGGCTTCTGGCGCGATCCAATCATGAAGTCAAGTTCCAGGCTGACCAGGCCTATTCAGACCGCATCCTCTTTCCCGCCACGCCTTCCCAACGCAACGGCATTGAGGATGCGCGATTTGTCCGCTTTCTGAACGACGACGGATCGCATCACTACTACGCGACGTTCACCGCCTATGACGGCAAGGTTGTCATGCCTGAGCTGGTTGAGACGGCCGACTTCCTTGACTTCCGCTTTCTCACCTTGAATGGTCCGGCGGCCGAAAACAAAGGCATGGCCCTGTTCCCGCGCAAGATCGATGGGCAATACGCGATGCTCTCGCGTCAGGGTAACGAGGACATCTCGATTATGTTCTCGAAGAATGTTCACTTCTGGTTTGAACGCAAATTGCTTCTTATACCTCGGTTTCCTTGGGAAATGATTCAGATCGGAAATTGCGGGTCACCGATTGAAACCGATGACGGCTGGCTGGTGCTGAGCCACGGCGTTGGCCCTATGCGCAAGTATTGCATCGGCGCTTTTCTGCTCGATCGCGACGATCCTACGAAAGTGCTTGGCCGGCTGCGCGAGCCGCTCATCAAACCCAATTCGGACGAGCGCGAAGGTTACGTTCCCAATGTTGTGTATACCTGCGGAGCGATGCTGCACAACGGCGCCTTAGTCATTCCCTATGGCATGGCCGATCACGCCACTGGCTTCGCCACGGTTCCGCTGGCTGAAGTTTTAGCGGCGATGGAGTAAGTGAATGTCTGCCAAACGCATTGCCATTCTCTCGCCGGTCGCGTGGCGCACGCCGCCACGGCAGTACGGGGCTTGGGAAACCGTGGCGAGCAATATTACCGAGGGACTGGTTGCCCGCGGCTGGGATGTCACGCTGTTTGCCAGCGCCGATTCGGCGACCACCGCGCATCTGCATGCCGTTGTCGACCGCGGCTATGAAGAGGACCGCTCCGTCGACCCGAAGGTTGCTGAGTACCTGCACATCTCCGAAGTGTTCGAACACGCCGCGGAGTTTGATCTGATACACAGTCACTACGACTTCATGGCCTTGTCCTACAGCCGGTTGGTGAAAACTCCGGTACTAACTACCATCCACGGATTTTCGTCTCCTCAAATAATGCCCGTTTATGAGAAGTACAGGCATGGATACTTTGTCTCCATCAGTAACTCCGACCGCGTCGCAGGCTTGAATTACCTGGGAACGGTGTATAACGGCATCGATCTTTCTCTCTATCCATTCCAGGAATCCGCCGGTGAAGACCTTGTTTTCCTTGGACGGATTCACCCTGACAAGGGCGTTCATCTGGCCGTGGCCGTAGCTCGATTGAGCGGCCTGCCGCTGCTTATCGCGGGGATTATTCAGGATGAAAAATATTTCCGCGAGCAAGTGGAGCCGTATCTGGATGACACCATCCGCTACATCGGCCCGGTAGATGTGGCGGGTAAGAATGCCCTGTTCGCACGTGCCAAGGCGCTGCTGCATTTGAATACGATCCCGGAGCGATTCGGGCTCGTGCTGGCGGAGGCCAATGCCGCCGGCGTTCCGGTAATCGCCATGGATCTCGGGTCGTGCCGCGAGGTCATAGACGATGGCCGCACCGGCTTCCTGGTCAACACCGTTAATGAAGCCGTGCATGCCTTGGGACGGATCCCTACAATAGACCGCTTGGCGTGCCGCTCGCGCGTCGAATGTTGCTTTTCCGTCAGCACGATGGTCCAGGCCTACGAACGAGTCTACGCAAAGGTTTTTGAACTGGAAGCAGAGAAGGCAGTATGAAAAAAGAAATCGTCAGGCGGTATGCGTACAACCCAATCCTTGCCAAGGCGCAAATCCCTTATCCTGTAGAGACCGTTCATAACGCGGCGGTGGTGAAGCACGGCAGCGAATACATCATGCTGTTCCGTTCCCATCTGCGCACGGGCCGCTCCATCATCGGCCTGGCACGCAGTCACGACGGATTCCATTTCACGGCCGATCCGGCGCCGTTTTTGACTCCCGCGCCCGAAGGCCCGTTTGCGGTATACGAAGAGTTTGGCGTGGAGGATCCGCGAGTAACTTGCGTGGATGGCGAGTATCTCATCACTTACAGCGCCTACTCACGCAACGGCGTGCGCATCGCGCTTGCCCGCACGAAGGACTTTGTCCAGTTGGAGCGCGTCTCGCTGATCACTGAGGCCGACTACCGCAATGTTGTCATCTTCCCGGAGAAATTCGACGGGCTCTATGCGCGGTTGGATCGTCCGCACTCCGAAATCTCGCCGTGGTCGATTTGGATCTCCTACTCGCCTGATCTTCGCTACTGGGGCGACTCTCAACTCATCATGAAGCCTGTGCTCTATCATTGGGACGAAATGAAGATCGGCCCCGGCGCACCTCCTATCAGGACGGATCGGGGATGGCTTTCCATCTATCACGGCGTATTCAACACCATGGCGGGAGCGGTATATCGCTTGGGCGTCGCGCTGCATGACCTGCGCAATCCGGCAAAGATAATCGGAGTAAGCGATTCGTGGATTCTGCAGCCGGAAGACCCCTGGGAAATCACCGGCTATGTTTCAAACGTGGTGTTCACCTGTGGCGCTGTTCCCGAACCGGATGGCTCGGTGAAGATCTACTGGGGAGGCGCCGACACGGTCATGTGCGTGGGAGAAGCCACCATTTCCGATCTCGTCGACCTATGCATCGAGCACGGCAGGGCTGCAATCTAAATCCGCCTCCATTGGGGGCAACCTGTCGAATGCCACGTGGTGTTGGCCGCAACTCTATGGCATCTGCAGTGCAGCGTGGCGCGGACACTTGTGTCTGCCGCGTCGAGTATTGTCTCGACGCTTGGAATTCAATACCGCGCCGTGTCCCGGCTCATAGAGGCGCTTCGATTTCCGCACTGAGCCACGACTCCTCTCAAGTGTCGAGGCGTTAGGCAAAGGCACCCAATTCCACCAAACTTCCAATGTGAGTGACATTCCATCGCCAACCTGCCGCCCGGCAAGGAGTGCCGCCCGGCAACCAGTGGCGCGGCGATAAAAAAAGAGATATAACATCGTCATGCCTAAATCCCTCACTCGCCGCGCGATGCTTCACGGCGCCGGAGCAGCAATTCTTGGCGCGCAGACAAAGAGCACTGCCAAGGCTCTCGCCATTTGCGGCGACGAGTCGCACAATTCCGACTACATCCGCACGGCGTTGACGGCCACACTGGTCGAAGACGGCGGACTTCCGATCGACTTCAGCGACCAGGAAAAGCTGATCACTTACGACAATCTGAAGAAATACAAAATCCTCATCCTGTTTCGCGACGGCCGCCGCTATAACAACGGCTATTGGCATCAAGTCTATTGGAACGAGAAGAAAGAAAAAGTTGTCAGCGTGCCGCCCCTGCAGCGCAAGATCGGTTCCGGCTACACCTCCTGGATGACGGAAGAGAAGGGCAAGGCAATCAAGCAATGGGTCTCGGAAGGCGGCTCCCTGTGGGCCTTCCACAACAATAGCGAAACGTCCATCGCCAATAAGGACTACCGCGATGTCGAGGGAGCAATCTATACCGGGCATCCGCCCATCCGCCCCTTCAAAGTGAAGATCGTCAACACAGACCACCCCATCACCCGCGGCGTGAAAGACTTCGTTGTCACAGACGAACAGCACTACGTGGTTTACGACAAAGACCCCAAGTACGTGCTGGCTCGCAGCGTGAACGAAGACGGGCTCGATTATACCGACAGCACTGGCCGCCGTAGCAACACCGCCGAAGCGGTATGGGCTTACGATTACGGCAAGGGCCGCGTCTGCTTCATGGCTCCCGGGCACCTCATCAGCGCGCTGTGGAATCCGGAATACGAAAAGATGCAGCGCAACGCTGCGAAATGGTTGTTGAGAGAGGCATGATGCGAAAACAAGTTTTAGCAATCCTGTTGTCAGCGATTGGCTTCGCCGCACCGAAAGAATCGGGCAGCACCATCGCCTGGATCGGCACCTACACCGGTCCCAATAGCCAGGGGATTTATTCGGTGAGATTCGATCCTGCCACCGGCGCGCCAGCAGCGGTCAAACTTGCAGGCGAGATTGTCAATCCGTCCTTTCTCGCATTCCATCCGAAGCTGGATGTCCTCTATGCAGTCACCGAACTCGGCAACGACGGCAAGACCAATGGCTCGGTCAGTGCATTTGCGATGGATCGAAAAAACGGATCGTTAAAGCTGCTCAACACCGTGTCTTCCGGCGGAGGCGGAGCCTGCCACCTGGTCGCAGACAAGACGGGCCGCATGCTGATCGTGGCTAATTACGGCAGCGGCAGCACCGCATCTTTTCCGATTCTGCCCGATGGCCGGATCGGTGAGATTGCCACGCTGATGCAGCATGCAAAGCCGGCAGGCGACACGCCGCGCCAACAGCGCCCGCATGCGCACGGCGTGGTGCTTTCGCCAGATAACCGTTTCGTCTTCGTCCCTGACCTTGGACTCGATCAGATCCTTGCGTACCGGATTGACCCCGCTACTGCCAAACTTTCGCCGCATGATCCGCCCTTTACGGAAGTCAAGAAGGGCTCCGGACCACGCCATTTCACCTTCCATCCGTCGGGCAAGTATGCCTACGCGCTCTCTGAGATGGGCTCGCTGGTTACGGCATTTTCTTACGATGCCGCGGCAGGCAAATTGAGGAGTCTGGAGGCGGTAACAACGCTGCCTGCTGATTTCAAGGGCCAGAACAGCACTGCGGAAATTGAGATAGATGTCAGGGGCCGGTTTCTATACGCCTCCAACCGCGGGCATGATAGCATCGCGGTGTTTGCGATCAACCGGAAGCAGGGAACGCTGAAGGCGGTGCAAACCATCTCAACCGGAGGCAGCACTCCGCGGAATTTTAAGATCGATCCGACGGGCAGGTATTTGTGGGCGGCCAATCAGAAGACGAATAAGATTGTCGTTTTTTCCTTGGATCGCAGAACAGGCCAATTGACGCCCACGGGCAAGACAATCGATGTCACCGCTCCTGTGTGCGTCATCTTCGCGACCGGATTGTGATAGTGTCGAACTCTGATTGCATAGGTCTACTCATATGAAAATTTGGATCGCAGTATTGATGATGGCTTTCGCGGTGGGATGTTCGCAGGCCCCACCCGCTGCCACCGAAGCCCCGAAGGTGGCCTCGATTGGCTCCATTGAGCGGCTCGACCCCGCTTTTGATCGCCTTGTGCCTGCCGCGTCAACGATTGAAAAACTGGCCGACGGCTTCGACTTTATCGAGGGGCCAATCTGGCGGCCTGAGGCAAACGGACTTTGGTTTAGCGACGTAGTTGGCAACGTAGTCCGCCAATGGACTCCGGATGGAAAGGTAATTGAGATCCTCCGTCCGGGCGGCTATGACAAAACCGATGCGCCCGCCGGTTCGTTCATCGGCCCGAACGGGGCTATCGCCGATAAAGATGGCGCGGTTCTACTTTGCCAGCATGGCAATCGCCGCATCGTGCGCATTTCCAAAGACCGGAAAGTCACGCCCTATCTTGAGAAGTTCGAAGGCAAGCGCTTCAACAGCCCCAACGATCTGGTGTACCGCTCCGACAATTCGCTCTACTTCACGGACCCGCCATACGGGCTTGCCAAGCAGGACGAGGACCCGGCGAAGGAGATCAAATTCAACGGCGTGTACCGCTACGCCAATGGAAAGCTTCAGGTGCTGGTGAAAGACTTGACACGTCCCAACGGCATCGCATTTTCGCCCGACGAAAAGACTTTGTATGTCGCCAACTCCGATCCGGCGCGCAAAATCTGGATGGCCTATGATGTGGCGGCAAACGGCGAGATTTCAAGCGGGCGCGTCTTCTTCGACGTGACCGCGCAGACTGCGGACGGCCTGCCGGATGGAATGAAGGTCGACTCCGAAGGCAACCTATACTGCACGGGCCCTGGCGGCATCTGGGTCTTCTCGTCCGCTGGCAAGCACCTCGGCACTATCAAACCGCCAGAGACGCCCGCCAACTGCAACTGGGACGCTGATCGTACGAGTCTCTTCATCACCGCCCGCAAGGGTCTTTACCGCATTAAACTCGGCATTGCCGGAAAGTCCGAGCTGTATCAATAGGAGGAAATGGAAATGAAACGCCGAACCTGTCTTACCACGATGCTTGCCGCCGCCGCTCCGGCCGCTGCGCAATCGAAGACACAGAAACCGATCCAACTGAACGTGGATCTGGCTGTTGACCCCGCGAAGGAACAGGAGATGTTGCGCACCTTCCGCAATACCTTCCGCCCGGCTGCGGCGAAACAGCAGGGCTTTATCGATGCCAAGATGTTGAAGCTTCGTTCCGCCCTGATAGGCAAAGCACCAGCCGGTGCTAATTACCGTTTCGTGCTGATGTTCCAAAGCGAAGAGCTACGCCAGAAGTGGGTGGCCAGCGACATCCACCAACAGGTGTGGCCGATGATGGAGAAGACGCTCTCCTCCAAGGATTATACGGTTCTGCTGTTCGACGCCGAGGCGTAGACACTTAAAAATCTTCCAAGCTCGCTTGCCTACGCGGTCCACCGGTACTTACTTCCAGAAGTGAAACCACTTCTTTTGTGAGTCTCCCTGTTCTGGCGCATCCACCAGTATCTCTCTGCCGGCGATGATTGCCGCTGGATTGTCCTCCAGGAGCATTGCGGCGACGTCTGATCCGAGTTCGCGAGTCAATATTTCGCGGGCGAGATCGAGTCGCGGCGGGCGGTGTTGGGTGTCGTGGGCATCGCTTGCAATGACGTGAACCATCCGCATCTTAAGCAGAGCCCGAGCCGAGAGTTCCGCGGCTTTGCCGAAGCGGTCCGTGAGGCATTGGGCCGTGATCTGCAAGAGGCAACCCATCTCTATCCACTTAGACAGCCGTTTGAAGGAGTCTTGTAGGATGGGATTGCGTTCGGGGTGCGTGATCACCGGAGTAACTCCCCGCTCAAGCAGGAGGCGAAAAATCTCTTCCGTTGAAGTCGGAATGATTGTCTCCGCGAATTCCACCATCAGGTAGGAAAGGCCGTTGATGGTGAACCTCGTCGGATCCTGCATGGCGGACTGGACGTTATCCAGACTGAGATGGAAGTCGCAGCCGCGATGGATGCGGGGTAGTCCGGAAGTGGCCTCCGATAGGTCGAGAATACGCTCGGTTGCCAGATCGTAATCGAACTGGTATTGGTGGTTGGAGTGGGGTGTCGCGACGATGTCGGTGGTGCCTGTTTCGGCCGCGAGCTTGAGCATCGCGATACTTTCGTCGCGATCGCGGGCGCCGTCGTCTAGGCCCCATAGTATGTGGCTATGAATGTCGATCATCAGTAGTGGCGGACCCTATTATCTTGTTCAACTTTAACATTCTTCGACAGAAGAATCTGTGGCCACGCTCTGGCTCGAGTCAAGGCTCGTCGTTCCAACTCGTAACAAAGCCGGCCCGTTTCTCTTTGCCACGGTTATACTGAATGAATGTGTCCTCCTCTTCCTAAGGTGGACTGCCTTTTTTGCCTGCATGCATTTCAACAAGATTCTTCCCCTCTTCGTGACGCCGCTTGGGCTTAGCCTGTTGTTCATCGCCGCCGGTCTTTGGCTCGGCGAAAAACGCCGTGGAAGATGGTTGGTATCCTCAGCACTGGGCATGCTAACACTCTGTTCCATTCCCGTTATCAGTGACCAGTTGCTCCGACTTCTGGAAGATCGCACCCCACAACTCTCCATGGAACAATGTCCCAAAGCCGATGCCGTCGTCATCCTCGGCGGGATCACGGGCAATAAGCAGAGAAACCCGGAACTGCTCGATTGGAATGATGCCGTCGACCGGTTCGAACATGGCGTTGCACTCTATCTTGTGGGAAAAGCTCCAGTCATCATTTTCACCAGCGGTGGCGATACTCCCGGGACGGGCGCGGAAGGTCTTCACCTGAAGCACGCAGCGATCGCGCATGGGGTCCCCAGTTCCGCGATCCTGCAAACCGTAGGCTCTCAAAATACTGAGGCTGAGGCCACAAACGTTTCGGACCTTGCATCGCGCGCAGGCATACACTCCATCCTGTTGGTCACCTCTGCAAACCATATGCCCAGAGCGATGCTGCTCTTCGCAAGCACCGGTTTGAAGGTGACCGCATTCCCTGTTGACTATCAAACGAAATTCGGGGAGAAGTACCGCGTCGAAGATTTTCTGCCCGATGCCGAAGCATTGGGAAGATCGCAGCGCGCAGTTCGTGAACTGATTGGCCTTGTCTATTACACTTTCAGGAGATAGGGTCGCGTCGTTTCGCGTGATCTACTTACATCGCCACATCGTTTCCGCGGCAACAAGAAGACCATCGAGCCGGTTTGACGACGTGGAACCACCTATGCCCACCGATCGCAGACGTGAATACGATAGCCCTGCATAACAAAGCGTGGCGATACTCATGATCAAATCACTTTCACTCGGAATCGTTCAATCGCCCGTTGTTACGTTATCTGGGGAAGGACACATACGGTCAACGTTGGGCGCGAGAATTCGGAACCGGCTGCGCACTGTTTTAGCACGGGCTGTTAAAAGAGTTAAAGATGTGTTTATATGGTAATTGATGTACCAACCATAAGGAGTGAACCATGACCTCACCCTTTCTTGAGAGCCCGCCACGCAGCCTGCTTCCGGCTGAAGACCAGGAATTCATCGATACCCTGATCAGCAGCTACCTCGGACGTCCCGGTATGCTGCTGGGCCTGCTCGAAGAGATTCAAGCGAGACAACCCGGAAAGTACCTATCCCTAGAGACGCTCGAGTTCCTTGCCGCCAGGACCGGAATCCCGGCATCGCGTATCTATAGCGTCGCCACTTTCTTTTCTCTGTTCAACCTCAAGCCGCAGGGCGAGCATACGGTCTGCATCTGCCGCGGCACCGCCTGCCACACGCGGGGCTCAAGGCAACTGCTGGACCGCGTCAAGCTCCAACTCGGCCTGCGCGAAGAAGATGACGACGGCAGTGCCGACAAGATCGCGCTCACCACGCGCGACCGCAAATTTACGTTGCGCACCGTCGCCTGTTTTGGACAATGCGCTCTGGCGCCGGTGGTCGAAGTGGATCATTCCATCCTTGGCCATGTCAACGAAAACGGGCTTGAGCGCGAAGTTGCGGCGATCCAGAAGGGAGGCCGCAAGTGAAAATCCTCGATCTCGCCTCATTTAGCGCAGCACGCGAAGAAGGCCTCGCGAAGCTGCTGCCCGCCAGGCCGCGCATCGCGGTCGGCATGGGTACATGCGGTTCCGGCAACGGCGCCGAAAGCGTTTATCATGCGTTCGCCGACGCGATCAACAATCGTGGCTTGGGAATCTCGCTGGTGCGCACGGGGTGCTTCGGCTTCTGTGCGGCTGAGCCGCTGGTGAACATCCTCATCCCAGGCAAGCCGCTGGTCATCCTGCAGCGTGTACAGCCGAACGATGTCGCTGCGATTCTTGATGACCTCAATGCCGGGCGAGTGCCGGCCGAACTGGCTCTATGCCGCATCGAAGAGTGGGACCACATCACCGGCCACATCAAATTCGGCGCCGGGTTTCCGGAAATACCGTTGTGGAATGAAGTGCCCTTTTTCCAAGGGCAAAAGAAGATCGTATTGCGCAACTGCGGTCTCATCGCGCCGGACGACATCGAAGAGTATTTCGCAGTGGGCGGCTATCAGGCCTTATACAAAGTGCTGATAGACAGCAATCCCGACCAGGTCATCGAGCAGATCAAGGCAGCCAAGCTGCGCGGCCGCGGCGGCGCGGGCTACCAGACCGGCATCAAATGGGAGTTCATGCGCAAGGCCAGGGCGGGGAAGAAGTACATCATCTGCAACGCCGATGAAGGCGACCCCGGCGCCTACATGAACCGCAATGAGATAGAATCCGACCCGCATGCGCTGATTGAAGGCATGGTGATCGGCGCCTATGTGATGGGAGCGGAAGAAGGCATCGTTTATGTGCGCGCGGAATATCCGCTCGCCGTGCACCGCTTGAGTCGCGCCATTGAAGAGGCGAAAGAGTGCGGCATCCTCGGCGATAACATTCTGGGACGCGGCTTCCACTTCCATCTTTCCATGGTAGAAGGCGCGGGAGCCTTCGTGTGCGGCGAAGAGACTGCGCTCATCCGCTCGCTGGAAGGCAAGGCAGGCCGGCCCACACCGCGGCCGCCGTATCCGGCCGAATCCGGGCTATTCGGGTGTCCAACCAACATCAACAATGTCGAGACGTGGTACAATGTCGCGCCTATCGTGCTGAAGGGGCCGGCGTGGTTCACGGAAATTGGCTCTCCGAAGAGCCCGGGGACCAAGGTATTTTCGCTGGTCGGCAAGATTCAATCCACCGGACTTGTGGAGATGCCGCTCGGCACGCCTCTCAAGACCTTTGTCTACGATATCGGGGGGGGAGGCGTGAACGGACGCACCATCAAATCCGTGCAAACCGGCGGACCCTCGGGCGGCTGCATTCCGCATGAGATGTTCGACACCGCAGTGGACTATGAAAGCCTGTCGCAGATCGGTTCCATCATGGGCTCGGGCGGCATGGTGGTGATGGATGAAGACAACTGCATGGTGGACGTCGCGAGGTATTTCATCGAGTTCACCCATTCTGAATCCTGCGGCAAGTGTGTGCCGTGCCGCGTGGGACTCGACAAGTCTCTACACTACCTAAACAAGCTTAGCCACGGTCAGGCTTCGCAGAGCGACATCGCGGCATTGGATGAGCTGGCGCGCATGATCCGCGATACGTCTCTATGCGGCCTGGGACAATCCGCGCCTAATCCGGTGCTGACCTCTCTGCGTCATTTCCGGCATGAGTTTGACGACCACATCCTGGCCCACCGCTGCCGCGCCGGTGTGTGTGAGGATCTGGCGCTTTCGCCTTGCGAGAACTCGTGCCCGTTACACATGAACATCCCGCGCTTCCTGCAGTTGCTGAAGGAAGACCGGCTCGACGAAGCATTTGAATCGATCGCCATCGACAATCCCTTGCCCGCTTCCACGGGGCGCGTCTGCCAGCATCCTTGCGACAACCGCTGCCGCCGCGCGGGTACTGATGAATCGGTTAATATGCGCGAAGTCCACCGCTTCGTCGCCGATACTATCTATAATTCCGATCGATATGAGGCGCTCAAGACGAAGATCGTGTCGCAGCGCCAGCCGGACAGCGGCAAGAAAATAGGCGTGGTCGGCGCGGGGCCCACCGGCATTGCCTGCGCCTACTACTGCGCATTGGCCGGACACGACGTCACCATGTATGACTCGAATCCACTGCCGGGCGGCATGCTGCGTTACGCGCTGCCTGAGTATCGCCTGCCGAAATCGGTTCTCGATAAGGAACTGGAGCTTGTCGAGCGCATGGGCGTGAAGTTCCAAGGCAACACACGCGTTCCACAGGATCTTTCGCTCAACGAACTCGACGCGCTCTACGACGCCGTTTTTCTGGCGATCGGGACGTGGAAGGAGAGTTGGGTGTATCTTCCGGGTACGGAGTTGAAGGGCGTCTATCCGGCGCTGCCGCTGCTTGAAAAAGTGTCGAAGAACGAACCTGTCGAGCTCGGGGCGCGTGTGGCCGTAATCGGAGGCGGCAATGCGGCAATCGATTCGGCGCGCACCGCGCTGCGTCTGGGCGCGAAGGTCACCATCATCTACCGGCGCGAACGCAAGGACATGCCGGCGATCCCTGAAGAGACCGAAGCCGCCGAAGAGGAAGGGGCGCAGATCGTGTTTCTGGCCACGCCGCACCGCATCGTTGGAGACGGCGCGGGCAAGGTGCAGGCTGTGGAAGTGGTAAAAACACGGCTGGGAGAATACGATGCTTCCGGCCGCAGGCGTCCGATTCCGACGCACGACATTCTGCGTTTCGATTGCGACTCCATCATCCTGGCGGTGGGCGAAACGGTGGATGCCGATTTCGCGCGCGCGTCGGGTTTGAAGATCAAGGAAAACGCACTGATCGAGGTGGATCGCTACACGCTGGAAACTTCCCGCTCAAAATTCTATGCCGGAGGTGACCTGATCACTGGAGCGTCGAATGTCTCCAACGCCATGGGCTACGGGAAGAAAGCGGCGCGCAATATCGACGAGCGGCTGATGGGCATGCATCGATGGGAGCTGTTGTTCCCGATGTTCGAGTATGATCAGACACCACCCACGCACGCCAGCGAGAGCCACCGTCATCATGTAACGGAGCTTCCGGCGGCCGTTCGCGCCAGCACTTTTGAAGAAGCCACGCACGGGTTGAGCGCAGTGGAAGCGATGGAGGAATCCTGTCGCTGCCTGCGCTGCGACCTGCGTAACTAAAGACCACTAGGGCGCACGCACCCGTTGCGCCAGAGGATCATTCATATGCCATCATCCATATCGCTTCGCATCGACGGCGAGTTTATTCGGGCGTCCAAAGGCCAGACAATCCTCGACGCTGCCGCCGCAGCCAGGAAGTTCATTCCCGCGCTCTGTAACATGAAAGGGCTTAGCGCGGTGGGCGCATGCCGCGTATGCATTGTGGAGGTTGCCGGGGTCAACCGGCTTCTGCCCGCCTGCACTACGCTTGCCCAGGACGGCATGGCGGTCACCACAACGTCTGAAAGGCTGCGCAACTACCGCCGCATCGCCTTGGAACTGCTGTTTTCCGAACGCAACCACGTGTGTGCCGTTTGCGTTTCCAATAACCACTGCGAACTGCAGGCGCTGGCAATGAAGCTGGGGGTGACGAATATCCGCTATCCCTACAGCTATCCGAAAATGCGCGCCGATCTGTCACACCGGCGCTACGTGATGGACCCGAGCCGCTGCATCCTCTGTTCACGGTGTGTCCGAACCTGCGCGGAAGTGGAGGGCGCGAACGTGTGGGATATCGCCGGACGGGGCGTCCAGTCACGCCTCATAGCCGAACTATGCCAGCCCTGGGGCACGTCACGCAACTGCACGGACTGCGGCAAGTGCGTACAAAGCTGCCCCACCGGGGCCTTGGCCGAAAAAGGCTATGCAGTGGAAGAGATGACCAAACGCAGCGAACCCATCACCAGGCTTGCCGCGCACAGGGAGGCCTCATTATGAGTAAAGCCAAAATCGCTACGGTGTGGTTGGATGGCTGCTCAGGCTGCCACATGTCGCTCCTCGATATCGATGAAGGACTGCTCGCTGTTGCCGCCAAGGCCGACCTCGTATACGGCCCTTTAGTCGATGCGCAGGAGTTCCCACCCAACGTGGATGTCACGCTGGTGGAAGGCGCGGTCTCCAGCCAGGACGACCTGAAGTTGATCAACAAGGTTCGACGCAACACCCGTGTACTGGTGTCGCTCGGCGATTGCGCGGTGACGGCGAATGTCCCGTCGATGCGGAATGGAATACCAACCAACGTGCTTCTGGCCAGCATCTACACCAAGCCTCCGGTTGACGGCGTGCCCGCTCTATTGAAGAATGCGCTTCCGGTGCATGAAGTAGTGAAGGTCGATCTTCACGTTCCAGGTTGCCCCCCTAAGCCCGAAGCCATCCTGTTTGTGCTGGGCGAACTGCTCGAAGGCCGTAGGCCGGAGCTTGCCGGCAAAGTCAAGTTTGGATGAACGAGAGGAGAACCCATGCCACGAACCATCACCATCGATCACGTCACGCGCATTGAAGGCCACGCCAAGATCACCATCCAACTCAATGACGACGGGAAAGTCGCCGACACGAAGTTCCATGTCACGCAAGTGCGCGGCTTTGAGAAGTTCGTCGAGGGCCGCCCCTATTACGAGATGCCCTCCATTACTGCGCGCATCTGTGGCATCTGTCCCATTAGCCATCTGATCGCCAGCGTGAAAGCATGCGACGCGATCATGGCTGTACAGATTCCGCAATCGGCCCGCCTGCTGCGCGAGTTGCTGCACTGCGCGCAATTCGTGCAGTCGCATGCTCTCAGCTTCTTCTATCTCTCCGCGCCCGACATGCTGCTGGGCATGGATTCCGACCCCGCCCTGCGCAACGTGGTGGGGCTCGCCCAGCGCCACCCGGAACTGGTGAAAGACGGCATCGCCTTGCGCAAGTTCGGCCAGCAGGCCATCGAGCGTTTAGCGGGCGAGCGCATTCATCCGTCATGGACCGTGCCGGGTGGCGTCAACAAGCCGCTCTCCAAGGAAAACCGCGACTTCATCCTGTCGGAGATTCCCATTGCGAAGTCGGTCATACGGCGTACGTTGAAGTTTTTCAAAGCCACTCTGGACAATTACAAGGAAGAGATCGAAACCTTCGGCAACGCGCCTTCTCTCTACGCCGGACTCGTCGACTGCGATGGCCATCTCAACTTTTACGACGGCCGGTTGCTGTTCAAAGATGCGGCCGGCAAGCCCATCGCCTCCGTCACGCATCCCATCGACTACCAGAAGTACATGGCCGAGGCTGATCTCACTTCGTCGTATTTGAAAGCGCCATACTTCAAGCCTCTGGGCTATCCCGATGGCGTTTACCGCGTGGGCCCGCTGGCGCGCCTGAATATCATCGAGAGTTGTGGCACTCCCGAAGCGGATGCGGAATTGGATGAATACCGGCAGCGTTTCGGGCCGGTTGCCGAAAGCTCGTACCTGTTCCACTACGCGCGGCTGATTGAAGCCCTGTTCGGCGTGGAGCGAATGGAGCAACTGCTGGAGGCGCCGGAGATTCTGGCGCCGCATGTCCGCGCCACCGCGGGCGTAAATGCACTCGAAGGCGTTGGCATCGCCGAGGCGCCGCGCGGAACTTTGATACACCATTACAAGGTGGATGAGCAGGGCGCGATTCTC
Source organism: uncultured Acidobacteriia bacterium (assembly GCA_903881085.1). Classification (GTDB taxonomy): domain Bacteria; phylum Acidobacteriota; class Terriglobia; order Bryobacterales; family Bryobacteraceae; genus CAIRSA01. Next base: position 22,719 of record CAIRSA010000443.1, on the reverse strand, counting down.
TGGGCGAATCTCATAATCGCAACGGGACACAACAACCTGGCAATCAACAGGTCGATCAAGCAGGTGGCAGAGCATTTCGTGGATGGCAACCAATTGAAGGAAGGCATGCTGAACCGCGTCTCGGCGGTGGTGCGCGCCTACGACCCATGCCTGAGCTGTTCAACCCATGCGATCGGCGTGCCAGCCATGCTGATTGAACTGCGCTCACCGCATGGAGAATTGCTGGATCAAATCCAACAGGATTAGAAACAGTGCATGAAGCTTCCATTGTCGAGAGCCTTTTGGATGCCGTGGTCGCGCGAGCGCCGTTGGGCTCAAAAGTGCAACGTGTTCATGTTCGGCTAGGCGGCCTAACTGCCGTGAGCGCGGATGCGATGCAGTTCTACTTCGACATCCTGTGCGAAGAGCGAATCGGCAGGCAGGCCGAGCTATTGGTGGAATGCATGCCCCTCAGCGCCTGGTGCGAGTTTTGTCAGCGCGAGTGGAACTTCGTTGAGCCAAAATGGGCATGCCCGACATGCGGCGCAGTGCAGCTTGCTTACCGCAATGGCAATGAGCTTGACCTGGTGGCGATAGAGGTGGACGATGCTTCAGACGATTCGGATCGAAGAGAAGATCCTGGGCAAGAACGAGGAACTGGCTCTTCGCAACCGGCAGCGGTTCGATAGTAGCGGTATATTCGCCATCACGCTGAGCGGCTCGCCTGGGGGAGGTAAGACAAGCCTGCTGGAATGCGCCATTCCCAAGCTTCAGCTCTTTTTGCGGGTCGGCGTAGTGGAGGGTGATATTGAAACGGACCAGGACGGCCGGCGAATCGCCGCCTTGGGTTGCCCGGTGACACAGATTGTAACCGCCGGAACGTGCCATCTCGATGCCGGCATGGTAGGGCGTGCGTTGAACGAGATGCCGATGGACGATCTGGATCTGCTGTTCATTGAAAACGTCGGCAATCTTGTTTGCCCGGCATCCTACTCATTGGGCGAGCACGCTCTTGTCGTTGTGATCAGCACAACGGAGGGTGAGGACAAGCCGCTGAAGTATCCGGCCATGTTTCGCAAAGCGGATGCGATGGTCTTGAATAAATTGGACCTGTCGCCTTATGTAAACGTCGATCCCGCTGCGGTGGAGGCGTACGCGCGGCGGGTGCGACCGGGGCTGCCGTCGTTTCGCACGTCGTGTATCACGTGGTTAGGAATCGAAGAGTGGGTAGCATGGATCCTCGAACTCCGTCACGCCTGGATGCTGGAGAAGAAACACCCGTGAGCCTGCGGATCATCGGTTGCGGGAATATGGATCGCGGCGACGATGCGGCCGGCCTGCTGGCCGCGGGCCGGCTAATTGCATTGGGCGTAGAGGCGCGGGAACAGCACGGTGAGGTGCTCTCGCTGATGGATGAATGGGACGAAACTTGTGATGTGATTCTGATCGATGCGGTGGTTACCGGAGCGCAGGCTGGGCAGGTCCACTGGTGGGATGCAGATTTGCTCCCGGGCAAAGAGGTTGCTTTCCGTTGCTCCACCCATGGCGTTGGCGTTCTCGAAGCGGTGGCACTGGCACGAGTGCTGAACAAGCTTCCGCGGCGCTTGCGCATCTGCGGCATTGAAGCCATGCAATTCGATCAAGGCGTCGCGCCCTCTGCCGAAGTCGAGGCAGCGGTCGAAGCCGTGGCACAGCAGATTCTGCAGGAGGCAGGATGCCGATGCCCGGTTTAGCTGCGCCAGAGCGCCTTCGTGTCAGGCTGGAGGGTGCTGTCCAGGGCGTTGGCTTCCGGCCCTTTGTCTACCGACTGGCCAAGCAACTCGGCCTCACCGGTTGGGTTCACAACTCCGCCACGGGGCTAACGGTGGAGGTGGAGGGCGCTGGCGACATGCTTGCCGAGTTTGAGCGGCGCTTGGCCAGCGACCGTCCCCGCGCGTCAGTCGTACAGGCGTCGGAGTCCTTGCGCGTTTCGCCAGTGGGCTCCGCGGGTTTTGAGATCCATTCTAGTTCATACTCGGAGGGCTCTGACTCTCAGGAAAAGACAGCTGCCGTCTTGCCGGATCTGGCGACCTGCGCGGAGTGTTACGCCGAGCTATTCGATCCAGCCAACCGCCGCTATCACTACCCGTTCACCAACTGCACCAACTGCGGTCCGCGATACGCCATCGTTCACGACATTCCTTACGACCGCCCGGCCACTACGATGCGCGGCTTCGAGCTGTGTCCAACTTGCCGCCATGAGTATGAAGATCCCGCGGATCGCCGCTTTCATGCCCAACCCAACGCCTGCCCGGCATGTGGTCCCAAACTTGACGGAGCAACCATTGTCCAGGCGACCGAAGCCCTCCGCCTGGGGCAAATTATAGCGCTCAAGGGAATCGGAGGATTCCAACTCTTGGCCGATGCGCGAAATGTTGCCGCCGTAGCCCGCCTGCGCAGCTTGAAGCACCGCGACGAGAAACCTTTCGCATTGATGATGCCTTCACTCGAAATGGTGCAGCGCTACTGCAAAGTGTCGCCGGCAGAGCAGGCACTGCTCGAATCACCTGCCGCGCCGATTGTATTGCTGGAACCAAGCGGCATCTCCGGTCTGGCTTGGAATGTAGCGCACCACTCACCTTATATCGGTGCAATGCTGCCATACTCCCCGCTGCATCACCTGCTGATGTCCGAACTCCCCATCCCATTGATCGCCACGAGCGGCAATCTCAGCGATGAGCCCATCGTAATTGATAACCAGCAGGCCCGTCTTCGGATGGGAAGCATCGCCGATCTTTTCCTGACGCATGACCGTCCAATAGCCCGCCCCTGTGACGACTCGGTTGTCAGGCTCGCCCGCGGCTGCGAAAGCGTCATCCGCATGGCGCGAGGCTACGCCCCGGCTGCGGTGCGCGTGAGCGAAGAACTGCCGCCGTTACTAGCCGTAGGCGGACATTTGAAAAGCACGGTGGCAATTGCGATTGGGCACCAGGTATTCCTCAGCCAGCACATTGGCGACCTGGATTCCGCCGAGGCCCGGCACGCCTTTGAGACCACAATCGACGATCTCTGCCGCCTCTACAACTTCCACCCTCAAACGGTAGTCTGCGACATGCATCCGGACTATGCCTCGTCGCAATGGGCGTTGGCATCCGGGCTGCCCGTGATCATAGTGCAACATCATCACGCTCACGCCGCTGCCTGCGCCGCCGAACATGGACTGCAAGGGCCCTATCTGGCAGCCTGTTGGGACGGGTCTGGCTACGGCCTGGACGGTACCATCTGGGGCGGGGAATTCTTCCTCGTCGAAGGACCTCACTTTGAGCGAATCGAACACCTGCGGCCATTCCGCTTGCCCGGTGGCGAAGCGGCTGTTCGCGAGGGCTGGCGATCGGCGGCGAGTCTGCAGTGGGAGACATCGGGGCCTGCGGGAATCGACAAGACGATCTGTCGCATGTTAGAGCGTGGGGTGAACGCTCCTCTGACGACAAGCGTCGGCCGATTGTTCGACGCCGTTGCCTCCCTTGCTGGAGTTGCGCAGAAGAGCTTTTTTGAAGGCCAGGTCGCCATGATGCTGGAACGCGAGACCAGCCTTGCCACCAGCGAAGAAGCGTACTCTTTGCCCGCCGGAGATTGGCAACCCCTCTTCCGGCAGGTGGTGGCCGATGTAACTGCCGGCGTCGCGCGCCCGCTCATCGCCACTCGTTTTCACAATGCGTTGGTGGAATGGCTTGTGTCCGTGGCGCAGCGCAGCGGCGTGCGGCAAATGGTATTGAGCGGCGGTGTGTTTCAGAACCGGTATCTGTTGGAACGTGCCGCCGCCAGGCTCGAAGCATGCGGTATGGAAGTCTATTCGCACCGGCGCGTGCCGGCCAACGATGGTGGGATCGCGCTCGGCCAGGCTGTGCTGGCCGCTGGGCGCATGCGCGGGAGGAGACATTCATGTGCTTAGCAGTCCCAGGGAGAGTGGTTGCCGTCAGCGATGATAGCGGCGAAGATCTGCGATATGCCAACGTCGACTTCGCCGGCGTCCGCAAGCAGATATGCATCGCCTACACGCCGGAGGCGGTCGAGGGCGACTACGTCCTGGTCCACGCCGGTTTTTCGCTCAGCGTGGTCAATGAGGAAGAAGCGCAGCGAATCTTCGATTGTCTGCGCCAGATCAATACACAGGAGTCGCCGTGAAATTCGTGGACGAATATCGCAACCGCGAGGCCGCACAACAACTTGCTGGAATGATCGCCGGACTCACCACCAAACCATGGACCATCATGGAAGTGTGTGGCGGCCAGACTCATACCATCCTCAAGAGCGGCCTGCAGGACTTGCTGCCGCCTCTCATCCACCTGGTGCACGGTCCAGGCTGCCCTGTCTGCGTCACGCCGCTGGAACTGATCGATAAAGCCGTGGCGATAGCTATGCGGCCCGAAGTGATCTTTAGCTCGTTCGGCGACATGCTGCGAGTGCCTGGCTCAACCAATAGCCTGTTGGACGCAAAGGCAAAAGGGGCCGAAATTCGCATTGTCTATTCGCCGTTGGACGCACTGAAACTGGCGCGGGCAAATCCCGGCCGCCAGGTGGTGTTCTTCGCGGTCGGGTTTGAGACAACTGCCCCGGCCAACGCCATGGCTGTCTGGCAGGCCAGCCGCGAGGGATTGGAGAACTTCTCAATCCTCGTAGCCCATGTGCTGGTGCCGCCGGCAATGGAGGCGATCCTTAGCTCGGACGATTGCCGCGTGCAGGCGTTTCTCGCCGCCGGGCATGTCTGCGCAGTGATGGGTTATCGCGAGTACGAACCGATCGCTGCCCGCTTCCATACGCCGATCGTAGTTACAGGCTTCGAGCCGGTGGATCTGCTGGAAGGAATCTACCTGGCTGTGGCACAGCTCGAACGCGGCGAGGCACGGGTCGAGAATCAATACACTCGCTCCGTGAGCCGTGACGGGAACCGCCTGGCCCAGGAACGGATCGCCGAGGTTTTCGAAGTCGGGCCACGCCAATGGCGCGGCATCGGAGAGATTCCAGCCAGCGGCCTGCGCCTCACTACGCCCTATCGCCGATTCGATGCCGAACTGCGCTTCCAACTCGATATCGGGCGCGTTCCAGAGCCGCCGGATTGCATCAGTGGCCAAGTCCTGCAGGGACTGCGTAAGCCCCCCGAATGCCCGGCTTTTGGCAAGCAATGCACTCCAGAAAGGCCGATGGGTGCGCCGATGGTCTCTTCCGAAGGCGCGTGTGCCGCCTACTACCTTTATGAAATTTCAACCTCAATGTCCGGCGCCAACCACCGCTGACGACCGCATTCTGATGGCCCACGGCGGGGGCGGCAAGATGACGCAGCGGCTCATCGAGCAGGTCTTCCTGCCGTCTTTCTCCAACCCCGCCCTTGACGCGCTGCACGATGGCGCGCTGCTGGAATTGGGGGGCAGCCGGCTGGCATTCACTACCGATTCATACGTAGTCAATCCGCTGATCTTTCCTGGCGGTACGATTGGCGATCTGGCGGTCTACGGCACCGCTAACGATCTGGCGATGTGCGGTGCTCGGCCGCTCTACCTGAGCGCCGGGTTCATTCTGGAAGAAGGCTTGCCGATGGAGACGCTACGGCAGATTGTCTCTTCCATGCAGCAGGCCGCACTCTGTGCCCGGGTCACTATCGCAACCGGCGATACGAAAGTTGTCGACAAGGGAAAAGGGGATGGCGTATTCATCAACACCGCTGGAATCGGATTAGTAGAATGCCCCTCCCAGATCGGCCCGGCTGCGGTGCAACCAGGAGACGCGATTATTGTCTCGGGTTGCCTTGGCGCACATGGGCTGGCGATTCTTTCGGTGCGCGAAGGACTCGAATTCGAATCCCCAATTGTTAGCGATGCAGCTCCCCTCTGGCCAGCGATTGAAGCGCTGCTCGCGGCGGGAGTGGAGATCCATTGCCTGCGCGACCTGACACGCGGCGGCCTGGCTTCCGCGCTGAATGAAATCGCCTCGGCGCGCGGTGTTTTGGTCCGCATCGAAGAGGCCTCAATTCCTGTCATGGATGTGGTCCGAAGCGGGTGTGAAATCTTGGGTCTGGATCCGCTGTATGTGGCGAATGAGGGCGCCTTTGTTCTGTTTCTGTCGGAGCGGCAAGCGGCCCATGCACTTGAGGTGTTGAAAGAGGTCTCAGTATCCAGCGGCGCGGTGCGAATTGGCGTGGTTGAAGAGGGCGTGCGCGGTTCGGTCGTACTTCGTACTCGCATCGGGGGAAACCGTGTGGTCGACATGCTGAGTGGGGAACAACTCCCTCGAATCTGCTGACACACGGTGGATGATAAGTAGCCTCAAAATGGCCGACGGCTCCGCATATGTCTGCTTGTTCCCGTCATCTGTGCCCAACTCAGGCCTGCCCCCAAGACATGGTATTGCTGCCCCACCGACGTTAGAATCACCCTGCCGTAAACCTCCTTCGATTCTTTCCGTCGAATCCAATTTCCTCGCTGACAATCAACTGCCCAGCATGCCACCTTCCGGCTCCTTCAGTCTCATCTTGTATTGGAAACGCGGCCAGCCGTCAGACTCATCCTGAAGTTCGACAAGACCGACAGTAGCCGTAAGTATTCGAATTCCTTTTTGATAGAAGACGGAGCAATGGGTGAGCGGTTGAAACCGGCGGTCTTGAAAACCGGTTTCTCATTCAGGCAAGCGCAAGAAAAGACACAATATCCTCTTGCCAGCCAACAACTTGCAGCCGTTTTAATCTCATCTGATTTCACCCAAAATCACCCCTTTTGCGCGGAGTGTCGTGACATTTTAGTGACAAATGCCGAAAATTTGGCGCCGCCCGAGGGGGGCACGACGATTCCCGCCAGCTATATGATTCAGAAGTAGATATTGGAAAGTTTCTTGCATCTGCGTGAGTGCTAAGCGCTATCTCTGGCCACCGCTTTTCGCCTGGCTATAGTGACACCCATATGCGGAGTTTGGGCTGTTTTTGCACTTACGGCCGAACTCGTCCAATAATCTGGTCTGAAGATTGGCGCCGGCATCGCAATCAGGACAGTATTGTCCGATTTGTATGGTTTTGCCTGCGCGCCCCGCCTCGCCGAACTCCGTCGTCTGGGCGCGCTTTCCCGAAGGAGGTGCGCGACTAGAAGTGGAAATGAACGGGGATCCGATACGGAGCCGAGACCGCAAGGGAGCGGTCATGTGTCGCGTTAAAGCGCATTTGCGGTCGCAGCTCGGAATGGCGTACCGCTACGCTCGGATTTCTGCGATTCGTCTGGGTTTCTTCGAATCTATCGCTTTAGCGCCGCGGCATCCTATCCCTTGGGGAGGAGCGTTATGCTTCCTCCGATGTCGGGTGTTTGTATATAATGGATGTCGGGTGTTTGTAGGTGCTTTCATGGCCAAACAAAAGACATTGCAGGAGCGGATTGAGACGCGGATCGCCCGCAAGCGCGGCGAAGACGTGTTCCTGCCACGCGAGTTTGCCGACCTCGGAGGAGCGGACCAGGTTCTCCGGGTTCTGCGCATTCTGGTGCGCGAGAAGCGCCTGGTGAGGCTCGGCTATGGCGTCTATGGCCGCGCTGTTGTGTCGCGTCTTTCAGGCGACCCCATCCTTTACAGCCAGGGCGGATTTATTGGAGCAGCCCGGCAGGCCCTCACCAAGCTTGGAGTGAAGTGGGAGCCGTCCGACGCCGAGCGTGACTACAACGAAGGGCGTTCCACCCAGATTCCTGTCAACCCGGTGGTGAGGGTCAAGGGGCGGTTTTCCCGCCGCCTTCGCGACGGTAAGCAGGAGTTGGTGCTTGCCCGATAAACTCTCGCTCCAAGAGTTGCTCGAAGTTCAACGCTATTTCGACTTGCCGAGCCCGGCCCTTGTGGAGAAGGACTGGTATGTCGTCAAGGCGCTGGCCGCGATCCATACTGCGGACCTGACGCCGTTTCGTCTGGTGTTCAGCGGCGGCACGGCTTTGAGCCGCGCTCACCGCCTCACCCGGCGCATGTCGGAAGACATCGACCTGAAGATGATGTCGGACGAATCGGGCTCAGGAGCGGCGTTACGCAAATTGCGCGACAAGGTAACCAGCGCCTTGTTGCAGGCCGGGTTTCAGTTCGATCCGGAGAATGCCGGGCACCGGGACTCTGGGAACGCGAGCCGCTATACGATTTATCGCTTACCTTGTCCGCCGCTCATGACCGGCGAAGGAGCCTTGCGGCCGGAAATTCAAATCGAGACGGCCGTTTGGCCGTTACGCCGACCCTCCGTCGAAAAGAGCGTGATTTCTTTTTGGGCGGAGGCCTTTAAGCATCTGCCCGAAGTGCCATCGATTCCTTGCGTGGCCCTGATCGAGACCGTTGCGGAGAAATTTGTAGCGCTGACCAGACGAGCCGGGGCCGAACTGGCCGCCGCGGGCGGACCGCGTGACAAAACCCTGGTGCGCCATGTGTACGACCTGCACGCAGTCCGATCACATTACAATCCCGCTGCGATGATCGCGTTGGCCAGAGAAATTATGATCGCCGACGTGGAGGCCTACGGTCATCAGTTTCCCGCATACCGCCACGATCCGATAGCGGAAACCTTGCGAGCGGTTTCCGGCCTTGCGACCGATGATCGCTTTGCCCGTTCTTACGCAGCGTTTCTGACCGATTCCGCAACTTGCGACAGACAGTCCTCCGCCAACAGAAACTGTCGAGACCGCGTCAACCGTGGACATGGACGAGCGCGCCACAAAACGCATCCCACTGTTTCGAAGCCTGTTTCGCTGGCCGGGATGCTGTCCATGCATTGCGAGGGGAGAGCGACGACGGACGCCCTGGTGCCAATTCGCAGCCTCGCTTTCTTCACCTGACATTGAAGGTGACGTCCTATTTCGGATTTATCCGGGACCAGGAAATTGCACCAGCTTTTAGCCTATTCCTGCCATCATGTATGATCATTTGTATGAACGACCATGGGTATAATCGTTTGGCCCGTATAATAATGATGTTTGTGGCGCTGGCCATCGGCGCAGGTGCCGTGTCTTTTCGCTTGAACATCAATGACGCTCCGAGTGTGACGACGCCTTCCCTGCCAGAATACAAGGCGGCCTTATGGCAGGACAGCGCTAATGCTTACAAATGGGCAGACTTGGCCGAGGCGCTCGGTGATGCCGGGCGCGAAGCCGAGGCGAAGCGGGCGTTTACCAGAGCGGTAGCGCTGAGCCCCCAGATTCCGATGATCTGGGTGCGATACACGAACTTCTGTTTCATCCACAATGACCTCCAGCAAGGCCTCAAGACGGCGGAGCGAGTTCTTGCGACCGTGCCCGACTACGACGAGATCTTGTTCTATTATTTCGACCGTATTGTTGAAAATCCTGCGGCCGTGCTTGCTGCAATTGGAGGCGATCGCCGTGCGACGAGGGCGTGGCTGGAGCACATGATGACGGCGAATAATGCAGTGGCGGCCCGGAATACGTGGAGCCGGATTGCGGACGCCGGTTTTGGCGACGATAAACTCGCTGTCGGATATGTGGATTATCTCCTACGGAACAAGCGCTGGGAAAATGCGCTCCAAACTTGGGCGGCTTGGCTGGGTGAGCGGCAGGGCGACTACCCCGCACGGAATCTGCTTTTCAATGGGAAATTTCAAAGGATGCCATTGGGGGGCCCCCTTGATTGGCGTTTGACTCAATCTGTTGATGAATTTGAAAACGTTCTGGGGAAGAACGGGGCGATGATACGGTTCCTGGGCAAGACGAATGTGAACTACGACCACTTGTCCCAGGTTGCTATCCTCCCTCGGCAAGGGGCCTACCGCCTAACAATGCGTGTGAAAACGGCTGGGCTTACGACAAATGAGGGGATTAGGCTGGCAATCCCCGAATTGGGCTTGGCTTCCGAGTCGCTGACCGGCAGCCATGACTGGACGACAGTGTCTCTGGATTTCAGCGTTGCGCAAAGCCGATCCCTTCGAGTGGGGGTAGTGAGGCGCCCAAGTGGGAAATTCGATAACAAAATCGAGGGTACCGTATGGATCGACGGTATATCTCTAGGACCAGTTGGGCTTATAGGACAAACGATTACGCATGTTTACTAATTGAATACGGGGAGCTTCTCGTCTCATCGACGTAGTACGAAAGTAATCGCAGTTTACCTCGCCCATCAATGTGATTTAACTTGTTTTACATTCCGTTGTCTACTAGAATTACTTATGGAGGATCTTATCCTAGCATGATCATTAGAGTAGTTGTGCAAAGCGCTGTCCTACTTGGGCTAGCGGGCATAGTCTTAGGAGCAGCCCCGATTGCTACCGTTACCAGTTCCGGTACTTTTGAACTCCGCGGAAAACAAGTTAAAGCCGATGGTGTCCCTTCCTGGCCTGTGATGGAGGGCGATGAAATTGGTACTTCAGCAGGTCCTGCCACGGTGCAGTTCCGGGACGGGTCGCGCGTTACGCTCAGCGGGAAGTCGAAAGCAAAGGTCGAGAAGACGGACGATGGGTTGGTTTTCCGGCTGTTGACGGGAAGCATGCAGTTTACGTTGGCTCCGAAATCCTCTGTTGCATTTTATAACGGACCGACTGCGGTTCCAGCGCAGGCAGGTGTGATGGCAACCGTGTCCACCAGCGCTTTCGGCAAATCTATTCCAGCACGTGTATTGCCGCCGCCGCCCCCATCTGGCAGCGGACGGTAGGCGTTGTCTTTGGTAAATAAATCCAACGGAGGGAAAATATGAATTATTCACGCCTAACAACAAAGTTGTTGACCATTTTGGGTACAGTCGCAACGATTTCGATCGCGTCAGCAACTACCCTTTACCAGAATGCGCTGCCGACGATCGCTTTGAACGGAAATCCGGCAGTTAACGAAACCCGCAGCAACGCCAGTGTCATTGGCTCGAATTATGGCGCAGGCAGTGGTTATCTGGCTGGAGATGCCTTCTATTTTGCAGGCAGCGGCTATAATCGGGTCGACAGCATCACCATCTACGAGATGAGCAACGGCATTGCCGGTACATCCAATGCGCCTAGCACGGAATTTAGCAACTTAACGCTATATTATGGTTTGGATGGATCGGCTCTGACCAATTCGAAAGTGCTTTCGACTGTCGCGCAAATCGATGCTGCTAGCACTCAGGTGAAATACAATGGTGTAACCGACTATCAGTCGCTTTACAGTACCGCCTTCTATTCAATCTATGCAATTACGTTTTCGAACCTGAACTGGATCGTCAATACGGGCGTATACTATGATTTTGCTGTGAAGGGTGTAGGCATCGGCGGTAACTCCCTTGCTCTGAGTGTTTCCGATCCCAACCACAGCGGTGCGCAGGAAGATCAACAATTAGGTCAGTTCCTGTTTTTCTTCAATGTAGCCTCGCCAATCATCTCGGCAGCCAGCTCTGCACCTGGCTGCACGCCTAGTTCAACCTGCCCTACCATCGCTAATTTCAGTCATCCCGCTAACTTGAATTTCCTCATCGATGGACAGACTGGCGTTCCCGAGCCTTCCAGCTTCGGACTGCTTGCCATGGGCATGGGTGTTTTGGGAATGCGGCTTCGCCGCAAGTCCTGAACCTGATCGGTAATTTCATTCTTCTGACTAAGGCCGGATCCGCGAGGGTCCGGCCTTTTGCTTATGATCCCTACTATTCTCACGTTCTGCCTTCTCTCCTGCTCGTTGGCTTATGCGGTTTATGAGCGTGCTGGCGTCACCAGCGACTGGAACTGGTCGATAGCCGCTTCCGGATTCGCTTGTGCATTGTATTTCGCATTCAATCCCAGGTGTATCACTCCGCGGATCGACAAGTTGACGGTCTGTCTTCTCAGTGGCTTGGTTGCCATTCCAGTCCTGCAAGTGCTTCCACTTCCCGTCGGAATCGTTGGCTCCATATCTCCAATGCGCGTCGAGTTGATGCGGGCTGCGGAGTCCTTGCTTGGACCCTCCAAAGAGTGGGGACTGACCTTGTCGGTTGCGCCACGGCTAACCGCCCAGTACATTTTCACCGTCTCCGCATTGGTTGTGATCTTTGTTGTAGTGCGGGAGCTTTCTTTGCGGTTCCGCGATCACGTTCACACTTGGACAATCGTGTGGCCCTTGCTTGCAGTAGCAACAATGGAGGGGATACTCGGTTTCATGCAATCCTATGCCGAGGGCGGGGAGGGTTTCGCACGCGGTACCTATGTGAATCGCGATCACTTCGCCGGTCTACTTGAGTTAGTGCTTCCATTCGCAGTGCTGTATCCTGTTGCTATTCTGAGCCGGGAAAAACAGCGCCATGAGGCGCCCGCCGGACCTGCGTTGAAAGCGTGCGGCATTCTGGCTATAGCCGCTGTGTTACTCATCGGTATCATTCACTCTTTATCTCGCATGGCGTTTCTTGCAACCTTGGCTGCATTGTTTGTCAGCGGTTCCATCGCACTTAGTCTTCGCAGTTACATTGGCCAGCCGGTGAAGATTTCGATCTGGCGCAAGGCTTTGCCAGTAGCAGTGTCAGCCATAGTCATGTTATTGGGATTCGTCTTTCTGCCAACCGATCCCCTGATTGCAAGGTTTTCCGATTTGGCAAGGACCGAAGATATTTCCGCCGATACAAGGGCGCAAATGTGGCGCGACACGGCAGGTTTGGTGCGCGCGTATCCGGTTGTAGGCACTGGGCTCGGGACTTATGAATCCGCGTTTTTGCGGTATAAGAGCGTTGCGCCAATGCTTACCATGGACTATGCGCACAACGATTATCTGCAGGTACTTGCCGAAACCGGTGTGATTGGACTTGGCATCGGACTCATACTGCTATTCAGGGTTATTTACTCGGCCATTTATGGGGCCATCTATGCCGGTCTGCCAGATGATCGATTGCTGTCGATCGCCTGCATTGGATCGCTCACCGCGATCGTGCTTCATAGTTTTGTTGATTTCAACTTGTATGTCCCTGCCAACGCATTTGTGATTGCTTGGGTCTCGGGGATTGCTTCGACCCGCCTTACAGTTCCTGTCCGCCGGCAGCGCAAACCAGTATCCCAACACGCCGATGCGCCATCTTTACAGCCTGTTTCTTGAGCTTACTTCCAGAAGTGGAACCACTTCTTGCGTGAGCCCTCGGAAACGGGCGCTTCCACCCACACTCTTTGTCCGGCGATGATCGAACTGGGATTCTCCTCCAACAGCGTCGACGCCATTTGAGCATTGAACTCGCGCGTGAGGATGTCGCGCGCAATGTCCAGACGCGGCGGGCGATGCTCCGTATCGTGAGCGTCGCTGGCCACCACGTGGACCATGCCCTTTTTAAGCAGCGCCCATGCAGTCTTCTCGGCGGCTTTGCCAAAGCGGTCAGTCAGGCATTGGGCCGTGATCTGAAGCAGGCAGCCCATTCCGATCCATTTTTCGAGGCGTTTGAACGAGCCCTGCAGGATCGGATTCCGCTCCGGGTGTGTGATGACCGGAGCGACGCCCTGCGCGATCAGGGAGCGCAAAATCTCTTCGGTTGCGGGCGGAATGAACGAATCGGCGAACTCAACCATCAGGTACCCTAACCCATTGATTGTGAACACGGTGTGGTTTTCCATGGCGGCCCGGACATTGTCCAGACTGAGATGAAAATCGCATCCCCGGTGAATGCGAGGTGTGCCGCCCGTGGCCTCCGTCAAGTCAAGAATGCGCTCTTTCACCAACTCAGGGTCGAATTTATATTGGTGATCGGAATGAGGCGTGGCGACGATGTCGGTTGTACCGCTGTCGGCGGCTATCTTGAGCATCGCCAGGCTTTCATCGCGATCTTTGGCGCCATCGTCGATGTCCCAAAGGATGTGGCTGTGGATGTCAATCATATAGCGAGGCTCGTCAGGTTCGTAACTCTAATCTACCACTCCAGCGCGATGCGCTGTCGCTCGTTAACGTTTCAAAGTGTAAAATAGCAATCCGTAGAATTCCCGAACCACTCGTTGTGATTTCGACAGAGCCTCGGGATCCGGCAGATAGGATTCCATATAGGTGACGTTGTCGAAGCCATGCTGGTAGTCGACAGGGAAGGGTGTGACCTGCAATCCGGTTCGCTCAAACAGCAGCATTGCCCGGGTCATGTGGAACGCAGAAGTTACAAGCAAGATTGACTTTATCCCATGGCTTGCAGCAAGGGCTGAGACATTGGCAGCTTCTTCGGCGGTGTTTTCGGACTTGATGGTCTGTAGGATTGCGTCTGAGGGAACGCCATGCGCGATCGCTGCGCGGCGCAGATGCATGCCCTCTTCGTCCTTGCCATTCTGCTTGGCTCCACTGGTGAGAATGATCGCCCTGGCCTTCCCGGCCTTATACAGCGTAATTGAGTGTTCGAAGCGATCAACGGCCTCGTGCCAATCGGGCAGTTCTGGATCACGCTGGATATCGCCAAGAATTCCGCCCAGCATTACGATTGCATCTACCTTGGGACATTGCGCGATTGTTAGTGCAGGATATCGATTCTCCAACGCACCGATCAGTTTGTCTCCTACTACCGGGATCGAACAAAAAGTAAGCAACGCTATGCCGGCGGATGCTAACCATCCTCCGCGCCGTCGCCGGCCAATTACTAAACCTGCCATTACCAATAGAACGCTTAAGCCTAACGGCAATAAAAAAATCGGAATGAGCTTGTTCAGGTGCATAAGCAAGAATGGCCGATAACATAGAGATTGTCCCACATTGGATGATCGGCAAGCTCAATAATATACAAAGTCTAGACTGCAACTGAATACGACTGAATACGCTTGATTTCGGGTGGGCTTCTTTGGCAGCTATCTTACACTCAGATCAACAAACGAAACAGACAAAGTGGAGCCGGTCTACCCAAATTGAAAGTATGTGAAAAATCCCACCCAATCAGGCTATTTGAGGCTGAAAATTAAGATCCAAGTCTTGAAGATTGGGGCTAACAAGTTTTCGCTCAAGGTGTAGCACATTTGTCATTTGAAATTTGGAAAAATGGGTTACAATAAATCACTATGAAACTGTCTCGAGTGGCATTTCTCTGTTTCCTTCTTGCCGGAAGGCAACCAATCATCCCGCAAGTTCCTGTGAAACTTCTTGCCACTTCGAGCGGCGCCGCTCACTCGTTACAAGTGTTGCCCGACGGCGACGCCTTTCTGGGTGGTCGGGGCAGTGCCTGGATCTCGCGAATCAACCTTACCACGAACAAGGAAAAGTTCCGCATTCAAATCGGCAAGGATGAGCGCGACACCGTCAACGCGCTGGTGCTTGACGAAGAGGGAAATGCCTATGCCGCGGGCTTGATGTTTGTCGACGGCAAGGAACGTGGATTTACGGTCACAGTGAGCCCCGACGGCGAGAGCTCGGATTTTCAGCAACTGGCCGCTCCCGCATCTGCAATCGCGCTTGATGAAAGCGGCGCAGTGTGCGTTGCCGGGGATGCCTTCCTGCAATGCGATGGCGAGACGATGATTGCGCCGCCCGGAAGTGTTCGCGCACTGGCGAGCCGCGGCGTCATGTACGTTGCCGGACAGACCAAGGACGGCGCTGGCTATGTGGCGCGACTGGCGGCGGAAGGCGATCGTTGGGACGAGGTCATTTCCCTCAATGCCCCCAGCGAAACGCGAGCGTTGACCATTGGCCTGGACGGCTCCATTTTTGTTGCCGGCGTCACCGGCTCTTTGGACTTTGCTTCGCGCAATGCATTTCAAACACGGCTTGACGGTCCCCAGGATGCCTTCGTAGCAAAACTACAGTCTGACGCCAAAGGGTTTGAATGGGCAACCTACTTGGGTGGGCGCGGAGTCGATATCGCATCGGCCATGACCGTTGATGGAAATGGCGACATCCTGGTAGTCGGATCAACATCCTCCTCCGACTTTCCGATGGCCGGCCGCTGGAATGGTGCACAGGATGGATTTTTTGCGCGGTTCGATCTCGCCGGGAGATTGTTGGAGTCTGCGTATATCGGAACGGCAGCTAACGACGAACTCTTAGCGGTGAGCGCGGATCGTTCCGGCCGCGTTTGGACCGCAGGTTCCACTGACGGCGACGCCACCACGCGTGGATCCAAATCGATGCTCCTGGCTGCGGCCGGCTCCGCCGTGCGTCCATTCCTGCATGCCGCGGCATTGGGATCTCCTTTTACCGGTTCAACGAGTTCGACGACGTCTCTGGTCAGCAATCCGAATCCCTCTGTCTATGGTGCGGCAGTGAGTTTAATAGCCACGGTGACACCTGCTCCCGTAACCGGCTTTGTAACCTTCTACAGCGGAACAGACTTTTTAGGAACGTCAGCCCTTCATGGCAGCGGCAACACATCAAAAACCGCGTCATTGATTACAAAATCCTTGCCCGCTGGAAATCTGAAGCTACATGCCTATTATTCAGGTGATGCTACCTACAGTCCAAGCTCCTCCCCCTTAGTCTCGCAAACGGTCAATGCGATTGGGGGCAGCTCATTCGCCCCTGAAGTAGAATACGCCGCTGGTATCGGTACGTTCGCAGTAGCCGTAGCGGATTTCAATCGCGATGGCATCCCTGACATTGCAACGGCCAACTATTACTCCAGCGATGTCAGCATTCTGATAGGTAACGGCGACGGCACATTTAAGCCCCAAACGTATGCTGTTCCCTTCGTAGGAAGCATTGGTGCTCTGGCGATTGCGGCGGCCGATTTTAATCACGATGGCAATATGGATTTGGCGGTCGCATATTTTGCTTCGAGCGAAGTGCTTGTGCTCTTGGGCAACGGCGACGGCACATTCCAAGCTCCTACCGTTCTTTCTGCCGGTGTGGGCGCAAACTCAGTCTCCATAGCTGATTTCGATGGCGATGGCAATGCTGACCTGGCAGTTGCAAACTATTACGAAAATAGCGTCTACATTTACCTTGGAAATGGTAATGGGACCTTCCGTGCGCCCACAACTGTGTTTGCTGGCACGAATCCAGTTTCTACTTCGGTCAGTGATTTCAATGGCGACGGCAAGCCCGACCTTGTAGTTGTCAATGCCGGCGACAACGGGGGCGGCTCTGGAAGTGTCAGCGTATTGTTGAATACGGGTGGGGGACAGTTCGCAGCTGCCATGAATTATGCGGCTGGAACCACTCCCTACTCCGCCGTTGCAATCGACGCTGATCAAGATGGCGTGCTTGATCTGGCTGTCGCCAACTACGGCGATGGAACGGTCAGCATACTTCATGGACTTGGTGGCGGAATTTTCGAATCGCCGGTTAACATGCCCTCTGCGGCCGGGGCCTATGCGATTACCACAGGCGATTTCAACGGTGACGGAAAGCCCGACTTGGCAGTGGTCAATTTTACCGCCAATCAATTGAGCGTATTCTTGAACTCTGGCGGAGGTAATTTCAACTTAGGCTTCTACAACATCGGCGGTTCGCCGGGCAGCTTGGCGGTAGCGGATTTGAATGGAGATGGCAGGCCTGATATCGTGGTCTCAGAGGGTGGCGTCAGTTTCGTCGGAGTATTGTTGGCACTCTCAGGTGCGCCAAGTGCCGTCTCAACATACGCTGGATCCGGCCAATCAGCCCTTCCCAACACTGCGTTCGCAGTCCCACTGCAGGCCTTGGTGACCGATACCAATGGCAGTCCGGTGAGTGGCGTTTCGGTGACCTTCCTTGCTCCCTTTGTAAGAGGTTCAGGGGCGAGCGCGACGTTCGCCGGCGGTTCCTTATCGGCGTCGGCGAATTCAAATGCCTCTGGAATTGCAACAGCGCCTACCTTGACCGCAAATGGCAACCTCGGCGGCCCTTACAATGTGTTTGCAAGCGTCAGTGGAATCCCCACCCAGGCCACTTTCTCATTGACCAATTCGTCGACCTTGCCACCGACGATGACGGCGAACCCAGGCAGCACTCCACAGACGACGCCGACCTCTACCGCGTTCCCTCTGCCGCTCGGTGTAACAATTCAGGACTCCCTGAACAACCCGTCCGTTGGCGTGATCGTAACTTTTACCGCTCCAGCGAGTGGTCCATCAGGCTTGTTCACCAACAACACGACATCGGTTTCCGTTGCGACCAACGGATCAGGGGTGGCCTTGGCCCCCTTCGTCGCAAACAATCAAGCTGGTGGTCCCTATAATGTCACCGCAACTTCGCCCGGCCTGAATTCGGTGAACTTCTCGCTCACGAACACCGCTGGCAGCGGGCAGACCATAACCTTCCCACAACCGGCCGACACCGCATATGGAGCGGGACCGGTTATCCTGACCGCGACCGCATCCTCTGGGTTGCCCGTAACCTATACCAGCAACTCGATTTCGATCTGCACCGTGAGCGGGTCTTCGGTAACATTATTGGCAGTCGGCACTTGCTCCATTACTGCTAATCAGGCTGGCAACGGCAGCATTCCAGCTGCAACGCCTGTCACCGATACGTTCCAGATTCTTCGCGCAAATCAGACCATAAATTTCACCCAGCCGGCGGATACGCCATTTAACGCCGCCACGGTCCCGCTGGTGGCCACTGCCACTTCTGGACTTCCGGTCACTTTCATCAGCAACACGGCTCTGGTCTGCACCGCAAGCGGCACTTCGGCGACCTTTGTCTCGGCCGGTGTGTGCTCCATCACTGCAAGCCAACCCGGTGATCCCAATTACAATCCAGCCGCTCCCGTGACGAAATTCTTTAATGTCACGCCGAATTCGACCGTCATCACGTTCCCGCAGCCGCCAAATACTGCCCTTACCGCAGGTCCTGTGACGATGACGGCAACATCCACCAATGGTATGCCGGTTAACTATACCAGCAATTCGCCCTCGATTTGCTCGATTTTAATCGGTTCATCATCTGTCTCCCTCGTGGCAGTGGGTACCTGCTCGATCACCGCCAGCCAGGTAGGCGATAGCATCTCGGCAGCGCCCACGCCAGTCACGGTTACGTTCCAGGTTCTGCCAGGTTTGCAACTCATCACCTTCCCACAACCCACTGACACCTCATTGACGGCAGGTCCCGTGACTTTGACCGCAACCTCGAACTCCGGTCTGCCAGTGAGCTACGTAAGCAATACAACTTCAATCTGCACAGTCAGCGGATCCTCGGTCAGTCTGCTGAACTTCGGCACCTGCTCAATCACTGCCAATCAGGCTGGAAACGGCAGCTACGCGGCAGCCGCGCCGGTGACGGATACGTTCCAGGTTTTGCAAGGAATGCAAACCATCAACTTCACGCAGCCCGGCGACACGGCACTGAGCGTAGGCTCGGTGTCGCTCACCGCAACGGCCACCTCCGGCCTGCCTGTATTCTTCGTCAGCAGCACCACTCCAGTCTGCACGGTGTCTGGTTCGACGGTAACGCTGGTTTCGGTTGGCCAATGCATAATCACTGCCAGCCAGAGCGGCAACACCAACTATGCCGCTGCACCTTCGGTCTCGAAGTCCTTTAATGTGACAGTAAGCGCGAACGTGATCACGTTCCCGCAGCCTGCGGACACCGCCTTAACGGCGGGCCCAGTCACACTGACCGCAACGGCAACCTCCGGTCTGGCCGTGAGCTACACGAGCAACTCGGCCTCGATCTGCACAGTCAACGGATCCTCCGTCAGCCTGCTGTCAGTCGGCACCTGCTCGATCACCGCCAATCAGGCTGGAAACGGCAGCTACGCGGCAGCCGCGCCGGTGACGGATATGTTCCAGGTTTTGCAAGGAACGCAAACCATCAACTTCACGCAGCCCGGTGACACGGCACTGAGCGTAGGCTCGGTATCGCTCTCCGCAACGGCAACCTCCGGCTTGCCTGTACTCTTCACCAGCACCACCACACCAGTTTGCACGGTGACTGGTTCGACGGTAACGTTGGTCTCGGTTGGACAGTGCTCGATCACTGCCAGCCAGAGCGGCAACACCAACTATGCCGCTGCAGCGTCAGTCGTCAAGTCCTTTAATGTGACGGGGAACTCGAACGTCATCACGTTCCCGCAGCCTGCGGACACTGCCTTTAGCGCGGGCCCAGTAGGATTGACCGCAACGGCAACCTCCGGTCTGGCCGTGAGCTACACCAGCAACTCGGCCTCGATCTGCACAGTCAACGGATCCTCGGTCAGCCTGGTGGCAGTCGGCACCTGCTCGATCACAGCCAACCAGGCTGGTAACGGCAGCTTCTCCGCAGCCGCACCGGTCACCAAGACGTTCCAGGTACTGCAAGGCACGCAAACCATTATTATCTCTCCCTCTCCGATCGGCGATGTTGCCCTGAGCGTGGGAGCGACATCGTTCACCGCAACGGCCACTTCTGGTCTGCCTGTTAGCGTCACCTCCAACACCCCCGCCGTCTGCTCCGTATCTGCTAACACGGCATCGGAGTTCACGGCATCGGTGTTCTCTATAGGCCAGTGCTCAATCACCGCCATCCAGTTCGGCAACACCAACTACGCAGCGGCAACGCCAGTCACTGCGACCTTTAATGTGACGCCCAACTCGAACGTCATCACGTTCCCGCAGCCTGCGGACACCGCCTTTACCGCAGGTCCAGTCACACTGACCGCAACGGCAACATCCGCTCTGGCTGTGAGCTACACCAGCAACTCGGCCTCGATCTGCACAGTCAACGGATCCTCAGTCAGCCTGCTGGCCGTCGGCACCTGCTCGATCACGGCGAACCAGGATGGTAACGGCACCTTCGCCGCAGCCACACCGGTCACCAAGACGTTCCAGGTGCTGCAAGGCACGCAAACCATTAACTTCACCCAGCCCGGAGACGTTGCCCTGAGCGTCGGCTCGGCATCACTAACGGCATCGGCTACTTCCGGCCTGCCTGTCACCTTCGGCAGCAACACGGCAGCAGTCTGCACAGTGTCTGGCTCCACGGTAACTCTGGTTTCTGTTGGCCAGTGCTCGATCACAGCCAGCCAGAACGGCAACACCAACTACGCGGCAGCAACGCCAGTCACGAAGACCTTTAACGTGACGGTCAACTCGAACGTGATCACGTTCCCGCAGCCTGCTGACACCTCATTCACGGCGGGTCCAGTCTCACTGACCGCAACGGCAACCTCGGGTCTGCCGGTGAGCTACATCAGCAACTCGGCCTCAATCTGTGCCGTCAGCGGATCCTCAGTCAGCCTGCTGTCAGTCGGCACCTGCTCGATCACGGCCAACCAGCCTGGTAACGGCAGCTTCGCGGCGGCCACACCGGTCACCAAGACGTTCCAGGTTTTGCAAGGCACGCAAACCATCAACTTTACACAGCCCGGCGACATTTCCCTGAGCGTCGGCTCGGCATCGCTGACGGCATCGGCCACCTCCGGCCTGCCTGTCACCTTCGGCAGCAACACGGCAGCAGTCTGCACAGTGTCTGGCTCCACGGTAGCTCTGGTCTCGGTTGGTCAGTGCTCGATCACAGCCAGCCAGAACGGCGACACGAACTACGCTGCGGCAACGCCAGTCACGAAGACCTTTAATGTGACGGTGAACTCGAACGTGATCACGTTCCCGCAGCCGGTGAACACAGCGTTGACAGCGGGTCCGGTCACGCTGATCGCAACGGCAACCTCAGGTCTGGCTGTGAGCTACACCAGCAACTCAGCCTCGATTTGCACAGTCAACGGATCCTCCGTCAGCCTGCTGGCAGTCGGCACCTGTTCGATCACCGCCAACCAGGCCGGTAACGGCAGCTTCGCCGCCGCCGCGCCGGTGACGGTTACCTTCCAGGTTCTGCAGGGAGGACAAACCATCAACTTCACGCAGCCCGGTGACACATCGCTGAGCGTCGGCTCTGTATCTCTGACCGCAACGGCCACTTCTGGTCTCGTGGTTAGCTTCGACAGCAACACACCGGCAGTCTGCACGGTGGCAGGTTCGACTGTAACGCTGGTCTCGGTTGGCCAATGCTCCATCACGGCCAGCCAGAACGGAAACACCAGCTACGTAGCGGCCGTGCCAGTCACGAAGACCTTTAATGTGACGGTGAACTCGAACGTCATCACGTTCCCGCAGCCAGCCGACACCGCGTTAACGGCGGGTCCAGTCACCCTGACCGCAACGGCAACCTCCGGTCTGGCCGTGAACTACACCAGCAACTCGGCCTCGATCTGTACCGTCAGCGGATCCTCCGTGAGCCTGCTGTCAGTCGGAACCTGCTCGATCACGGCCAACCAGGCCGGTAACGGCAGCTTCGCCGCAGCTACACCGGTCACCAAGACGTTCCAGGTCCTACAAGGCACGCAAACCATCAACTTCACGCAGCCCGGTGACACGGCACTGAGCGTAGGCTCGGTATCGCTCACCGCAACGGCCACTTCGGGTCTGGCGGTTGGCTTCGCCAGCAACACGTCCTTGGTCTGCACAGTGTCTGGTTCCACCGTAACGCTGGTCTCGACAGGCCAGTGCTCAATCACCGCCAGCCAGAACGGCAACACGAACTACGCAGCCGCGCCGACAGTAACGAAGGTCTTTAATGTGACGGCCAATTCGAACGTGATAACGTTCCCGCAGCCTGCGGACACCTCATTAACAGCGGGTCCAGTCACACTGACCGCAACGGCAACGTCCGGTCTGCCAGTAAGCTACACCAGCAACTCGGCCTCGATCTGCACGGTGAACGGATCCTCAGTCAGCCTGCTGTCAGTCGGCACCTGCTCGATCACCGCTAACCAGCCTGGTAATGTCAGCTTCTTCGCAGCCACACCGGTTACGAAGACGTTCCAGGTACTGCAAGGCACGCAAACCATCAACTTCACGCAGCCCGGCGACATTTCCCTGGGCGTCGGCTCGGCATCACTAACGGCATCGGCCACCTCTGGCCTGCCAGTCACCATCGGTAGCAACACGGCAGCAGTCTGCACCGTGGCAGGTTCGACAGTAACGCTCGTCTCGGT